>JAXHVM010000004.1 GCA_034189185.1 Deferribacterota bacterium | reverse complement strand
GGAGGGATATTATCTTATAGCGCTCTAAGATAAAGCTAACAAGAAAAGCTAGAATATTGCCAATAACTGTTCCGATAACTCCAATTAATAACCCTTGCTTTATAAAAATTTTCCTTATTAAAGATTCTGATGCGCCTACAGATCTTAACATGGCTATATCTTTTTCCTTATCTTTAACTGTAATAGTAATCAAACTTACAATATTAAAGGATGCCACAATTACAATTAATATAAGTATTAAAAACATAGCAATTTTTTCAAGTTTTAGTGCTGAAAAAAGGCTCTTGTTCATTGATAGCCAATCTCTAGCTACAAAGGGAACTGACAAAACCTCTTGAATTTTGCTTGCAACATCTTTAGCCATATCAAAGTTCTCAGCCCTTACTCCAAAGGCATCGACAACATTCCCTGTTTTAAAAAATTCTTGGGCTGACTTTAGACTTATAAAGGAAAAGGATGCATTATAATCATATATTCCACAATCAAATATGCCAACAACTCTAAAACGTTTTAAAAGTGGAACATATCCAAAGGGCCCCTTAGATCCCATAGGCGATATTATTGTAATATTATCACCTACAAAAGCACCTAATTTCAATGCTAGTTCTCTACCTAGTAATATCTCATAGCTTTCAGCTTCCTCGTTAATTAATCTTCCATCTACAATAAATTTCTCAAGATCTATAACATTTTTCTCTAGGCTAGGTTCAACTGCCTTTACAACAGCCCCTGTAGAACCCCTTGAGGAGCTAATCAACACTTGATTCATCAAAAAAGGGGATGCTGCCTCTACACCATCAATCTTTTTTATCTTTTTAAGTATGGGTTGCCAATCACTAACCGATGATTTATCTATGCGATTTACCACAATATGTGCATTTATACCCAAAATCTTATTCTTTAAATTATCTTCAAAACCAATCATTACATTTATAACAATAATAAGGGTAGCAACACCCAAGATGATGCCTAATATTGAGATAACTGATATAAATGAAATAAATCTTTCAGATCTTTTAGAAAATAAATACCTTAAAGATATAAAATTATCTACACCCAAGGATTACTCCCACTCAATTGTAGCAGGAGGTTTGGAGCTAATATCAAATACTACTCTATTTATTCCATTAACCTCATTTATAATTCTGTTAGAAATATCCTCTAACAAATAATGACTTATATTATGACAACTTGCAGTCATTCCGTCAACTGAGTCAACAGCTCTTAATGCTAAAACATATTCATATGTTCTTTTATCCCCCATAACTCCTACTGTCTTAATTGGTAGAAGCACTGCAAAAGCCTGCCATATTTTTCTATATAAACCATTCTTTTTTAACTCTTCAATGAATATATAATCTGCTTCTCTTAATATAGAGAGCTTTTCTTCTGTAACTTCACCTAATATTCTAACTGCAAGTCCAGGCCCTGGGAAAGGGTGCCTATATATTAGCTCTTCAGAAAGCCCTAACTCTAAACCTACACGTCTTACCTCATCCTTAAATAGATCTCTTAATGGCTCAACAAGTTCTAAATTCATTGTTTCTGGCAGCCCACCTACATTGTGATGTGATTTTATAGTAACTGCAGAAGAACTGTCTCCAGCAGATTCTATCACATCAGGATATAATGTACCTTGAGCTAAAAACTTAACATCACTCAACCCCTTTGCTTTTGACTCGAAAATCTCAATAAATTTACGACCTATAATTTTTCTCTTCATTTCTGGGTCAGTTATCTCTTTTAATGCACTAATAAACTCATTACTTGCATCAACATAGATCAGCCTATACCCTAAGGTATCCCTAAAGGTCTTCACTACAATGTCGTGTTCATTTTTGCGTAATAGACCTGTATTTACAAAAATTGTTATTAGGTTATCCCCAATTGCCCTATGCAATATTGCTGCAGTCACTGAAGAGTCTACCCCACCACTTAATGCACACAAAATCTTATTATTACCAACCCTTTCCTTAATATATTCTACATTCTCTTTGATAAAATTCTTTGGAGACCAAAGACGCTTACACTTACATATTTTAACAATAAAATTGTATAATATCTTTTTGCCATATTTTGTATGGCTAACCTCTGGGTGGAATTGTAAGGCGTAAATCTCTTTATCATCTTTTTTTATTGCAGCATATTCTGCCCCTTTCGCTTTAGCTAAGTTGGAAAAACCTTTTGGCAGTTTGCTAATTAAATCACCATAACTCATCCACACTATAAAGGAATTTTTCTTTATACCCCTAAAAAGTATATCGTCTTTTATGAGAAGGAGACTACTCTTACCATACTCCCTTTTTACTCCTTTTGTGATGACCCCTCCAAAATAATGGGTAACCACCTGCATACCATAGCAAATACCCAGTATAGGAACACCTAAACTAAATATTCTCTCATCTATATATGGGGCATTCTTTTCATATATACTATAAGGGCCACCAGATAAGATAATACCCTTAATATCTTTTATATCACTAAAAGAATCTATTTTTTTGTTATATGGCACAACCTCACTAAAAACACCAATCTCACGGATTCTTCTAGCAATCAGCTTTGTATATTGAGAACCATAATCAATAATAATAATTTTTTCGGAGTATATATTCATAATTTATGTAATAATCCAATAATTTGGAGCTTCCTTTGTAATTATAACATCATGTGCATGGCTTTCCTTTAAGCCTGCATTTGTTATTTTATAAAACTTTGCTTTCTTATGTAATTCTTTTATAGTTCTACAACCTGTATAACCCATACCAGCCTTTAAGCCTCCAACAAGCTGATAAACAGTCTGGGATAAATCACCCTTATAATGAACCCTTCCTTCTATCCCCTCAGGCACTAATTTACTTTCATTTTCTAAGGACTGGCTATATCTTGTAGCTGACCCCTTCTTCATTGCAGCAATAGAACCCATACCCCTATATACTTTAAAGCTTTTACCTTGGAACAGCTCTATATCCCCTGGAGATTCTGTTGTGCCTGCAAATAATGACCCAATCATAACTGCACTGGCGCCAGCCGCCAAAGCCTTAGCTATGTCTCCTGAATATTGTATTCCTCCATCAGCAATAATTGGGACACCTTTTTTTTCAGCCTCCTCATAACAATCCATAATAGCTGTTATCTGCGGAACCCCTGCACCTGATACAACTCTTGTAGTACATATTGAACCTGGACCAACTCCTACTTTTACAACATCAACCCCTAGATCTATTAACTCTCTTGTCCCTTCAGCAGTTGCAACATTTCCTGCCATAAGTGGTATATCAGGTAATAATTCTTTAATTTTTTTTATCATATACGCAGTATTCTTTGTATGTCCATGAGCAGTATCGATCACCAAAATATCAACCCCTGCTTGAGCTAAAGCTTTTGCTCTATCAATATCATCATCATATGTTCCAATGGCAGCACCAACACTTAACCTTCCAAGCTTGTCCTTAGTTGCAAAAGGATACTTTATCTTTTTATTTATATCTTTAATTGTTATTAGTCCTTTAAGATAAAAATCTCTATCTACAATTAACAATTTCTCTATCTTGTGTTTCTGTAGATACCCCTTGGCCTCTTCTAAAGTAACCCCAACGGGTGCTACTACCAATTTTTCTTTTGTCATATATTCATCTACCGTTGCCTCTATATTATCAATAAATCTCAAATCCCTGTTAGTAATTATACCAACTAACTTACCTTTCACAGTGACAGGTATACCACTAATCTTATATTTGCTCATCAATTCAAGGGCATCTTTGACCTTTTTATCAGGACTTATTGTTATTGGGTCAACTATCATACCACTTTCAGACCTTTTAACCTTATCAACCTCTTCTGCTTGCTCATCAATGGTCATATTTTTGTGAATAACACCTAATCCACCATTTTGTGCAATAGCAATAGCTAACCTAGCCTCAGTTACTGTATCCATAGCTGCACTTAAAATTGGTATATTTAAAAGTATATTCTCTGTTATCTTTATAGAGGTATCAGCCTCGTTAGGTAAAAAATCACTTTTTTGCGGAATTAATAAAACATCATTAAATGTTAATGCTTCTTTTACTATTTTATTCATTCTAATAACCCCAATCTCTACAATATCTAAAATCTTTGTCTATAGTTCTCGTACTTATCTTTGCAATCACTGGTAGTTGCCTTTTAAATTGCGATCTTCTAATCATCTCTTTTATGCTGTAAATCATATTCTCTTTAAAACCCAATTCAATTAAACCTTGAATATCAATTCTACGGTCAACCATGCTATACAATAGCTCATCAATCTCAGTATATCTATATCCTAATTCCTTTTCATCTGTCTGCCCTACCCATAAATCTGCAGATGGCGCCTTATCAATAATATTATCAGGTATTCTCAAATATCTAGCAAGTTGCCAAACATATGTCTTATATAGATCTCCCAGTGGATTAATTGCACTTGCCAAATCACCATACCATGTGCCATAACCAAGTAAGAGTTCAGTTTTATTAGATGTGCCTAAAACCAAGCCATTCACCTTAGCAGACATATCAAAAAGTATTGACATCCGTATTCTTGCCAATAAGTTACCAATCCTTTTACTATTAATATTTTCTGCTTTATCTATATATGGATCTGCCATATTTGTAATATCTATAATCTCATAATGTACATTTAGTGATTCAGCAAAGTTTTTTGCATCATTTATATTTTCTTTGCTACTTAGTTTATACGGTAGTATAAAGGCATACACATGGTTTAAACCCACAGCCATTGAAGCTAGTTTCAATGATAATGAAGAATCAACACCCCCACTTAAACCAACTACAATATTATCAAGCCCTACTTTTTTTGACTCCTCATAAATAAAATTAGTTAGAATCTTTTCGGTCAAAACATTATCTAACTCTAAAATATTAATCCTCCAAAATCTTATCTATATTTCTATGAAAAGGAGAGCTAATGCGAGCCCTTTTTATTGCAGACAAATCTAATTCACACTCCTTATAAGCATTTTCAAATAAGGGTAACTCATGCAATAATGTGCCAAAGGGATCAAAGATCATAGAGCCACCCCAAAAGGTTATCCCCTCTTCAACACCTACTCTATTTACAAATGTTACATAACTTGAACAACCCATTGATATAAATCTATTTGTATTATACCACAATGATCTAGAATAGAAGTCATTCTTATATACACCTCTTGCTGGACTATTTGACACAATAACAATAAATGAGACTTCTTTCCTAAAAATATTATGGATAGTTATAATATTAAGAGCATCTTCACATATTAAAATCACAGTTTTACCAAATTTTGTATCAAAAACTTTGAATTTTCTGCCCCCTGCAAAATACCTACCTTCTTCAAACATTGTATAATCGGGCAAAAAGACTTTTTTATGTATATTTTTAAACCCACCATCCTCTAAAAAAGCTGAAGCATTATATGCCAGATGATTCTCATCGATATATACAAATCCTAAAATAATAGAAATTTTATTAGAGAGCTGCAACAAAGGCTTAAAGATCGAGTCATTTTCATTAATGGCAACATCATAGGTTAAATCCCTTAAACAATAACCTGTTAACGACAACTCAGGAAAAATAACAAGATCACAGCCCTCTTCTATTGCTTTTTCAATAATCGTTCTATGTGTCTCTAAATTTTTATTAATATCACCCAATATTGGTCTAAATTGGCTTATATATATTTTATGTTTCATCATTTCTTATAAAATGGCCACTCTTTCCACCTTTCTTTTCTATAAGTTTTATATCTGAGATAACCATATCCTTATCAACAGCCTTGCACATATCATATATTGTTAATGCTGTTGTTGCAACAGCAACTAATGCCTCCATTTCTGCTCCTGTTTTTCCATTCACCTTGATTGTTGATATAATCTCTATCTCTTTTCTATCTCTATTTGTATTAACAGTTATGTCTATAAATTCTATTGGTAATGTATGACACATTGGGATAAATTCATCTGTCCTTTTTGCGGCCATATAACCGGCTATTCTCCCAGTTTCAATTACATTTCCTTTATGCATTCTACCTTCTTCTATAGCCTCAATTGTGGCTTTCTTTGCAAATATTTTGCCCTTTGCCCTTGCCATTCTTTCAGTAATTTTCTTATTTGATATATCAACCATTCTGCTTTTTCCGTCTTCATCTATATGTGTAAACTCCATTATGGACACTCCTTAAAAGGTTCTTTAATGTTTGTATACATATCCACAAATCTTGATAAATCTTCTTGTAAAACACTCATATCTCTCTCATAGTTTGGTTTTAACCTATACGCTACATATGGTTTAAGAGAACCATCCTTATTAGTTAAAATTCTTATCTCATACATATCATTTTGTATTAATTGCATATTATAAAATAATAAATAAATTAATTTATCAACTATTTTATTTAATTTATATTTATCATTACCTATCTTATTATGTAAAGTGTTATCAATTTTTTTACATTTGTAGATTAATTCTAAATTAAAATTAGTCCCATTTAGCTTATAATCATGAAATAAGAACTGTGGTATAACCCCTAAAGTTTTAAAATATTCAGCATCTGATAATTTTTTATTAAATTTTGTCAATATTGTTTTTATATTGCTTACAACCTTCTTTTCTTCATATATTGTCCCACTGTCTTTTAAAACATTTTTAAAAGTAATATACTTTTTTTGGACAAAACCATATCTATAATTATTTATCTTTACCTTATAATAATTATTTTCTTCACCAGCAATAATAACAGTCTGTCCGTCATATAGCCTAACAAGCTTTTTTGCATCTTTATTAGGCTTTAACAGTATAAATGTACCCCCCTTAACTACACCCAGTCTCTCTATATAATCATTAGCAAACAAGAAGGTATAAAAGATTAATAGTGTAAAAATTAATCTATATATTAAACCTAAAATATAAGATGTCCCCATCTTTTATAATATAGTCCTTCCCCTCTAATCTCACTTTTCCTTCCTTCATCAATCTTGACCAATTCTTAAAAGTCATAAATGTATCATAATCAACAACCTCAGCCCTAATAAAGCCTCTTTTAATATCATTATGTATAATACCAGCTGCATCAACTGCCTTTGTACCCCTTATTACTGTCCACGCTCTAGCCTCTTTCTCGCCAGCTGTATAAAAGGTTATAAGATTTAGTTTATTATAACACCTTCTAATTAAGATATTTATTACAGGCTCAATCATATTATAACTATTTAAAAATTCTTTTTTCTCACTATCACTTAACTCAGATAATTCCCTTTCAAGTTTACAACAAATCTTTATAAGCTCTTCATCTTCAACTAAGCTTTCTTTTAATGATTTGACATATTTATTATCATTTGCCAAGGCATCCTCATCAACATTGGCAATATATATATAGGGTTTAACTGTTAAAAGGTTATACTCTTTTATTAAGCCTTTTTTCTCTACACTTAAAATATTGCCTAGCCATTTTCCTTTTGAAAGTTGTTCAGTTGCATACTCTACAACATCTAACTTTTCTTTAACCTTCTTGTCACCTGTTTTATAAAGTTTACTAATCTTCTCTCTTACCCTATCAAGGATCTCTAGATCTGAGAGTATTAACTCTGTTTTTAATATCTCTATGTCACTAATTGGGTTTATATTATCTGTAACATAGGTAACGCTCTTATCCTCAAAACATCTTATAACAAAAGCAATTAGATCAACATTTCTAATATTTGCTAAAAACCTATTGCCTAGGCCTTCGCCTTTACTTGCACCCTTTACTAAACCCGCTATATCAACAAACTGGATAGTAGTAGGTGTTATAACTTTAGAGCTAGAAGATTCCCCAATTTTATACAACCTTTCATCTGGAACATTTACCACTGCAATATTTGGATCAATAGTTGTAAAAGGAAAATTCCCTTCCTTTGCTTGTCCATGTGAAAGAGCGTTAAAGAGTGTTGATTTGCCAACATTTGGCAAACCAACAATACCCACCTTTAAATTCATTAAATCTATAAAATTGGAGCAATTATTAGTGAAATTATACTCATTAACTTTATTAGTATATTTAAGGATGGTCCACTTGTATCCTTAAAGGGATCGCCCACAGTATCGCCTACAACAGCAGCCTTATGAGCCTCGCTACCCTTAGCTTCTCCTTTAACACTGCCATTTTCAATTGCCTTTTTTGCATTATCCCATGCACCACCTGCATTAGCCATAAGAAGAGCCATTAATACACCTGTTACAACTGCCCCTGCTAACATGCCCCCTAATGCATCTTTACCAATACCAAAACCAACAATAATTGGTGCAATAATTGCAATCAACCCAGGCAAAACCATCTCTTTTAATGCTGCCTTCGTAGAAATATCAACACAGGTTTTTGGATCAGGCTTAACACCAGGCTTGCCTTCTAATAAACCTGGTATTTCTCTAAACTGCCTCCTAATCTCTTCTACCATTTTACCTGCTGCTTTTCCAACAGAAGTCATCGTTAGTGCTGATATAAGTAGTGGTAAAAAGCCCCCAATAAACATACCTACAACAACCCTTGTTTGTGTAAGATCCACAACCTTTATATCAGCACTACTACTATAAGCTGCAAAAAGGGCTAAGGCAGTAAGAGCAGCTGAACTGATAGCAAATCCTTTCCCGATAGCTGCAGTAGTATTGCCAAGAGCATCTAAACTATCTGTTATATTTCTTACATCCTTTCCGAGGGCTGCCATCTCTGAAATGCCCCCTGCATTATCAGCTATTGGCCCATAGGCATCAACTGTCATGGTTACCCCAACAGTTGCAAGCATCCCAACAGCTGCTATACCTATACCATAAAGACCTGCTTGACTATTTGCAATAAGTATGGCTATGCAAATAACTATTACAGGTAAAACTGTAGATTCTAAACCCACTGCAAAGCCTTGTATAATATTTGTTGCAGGACCAGTTTTTGAGGCATTGGCAATTTTCATTATTGGCTTTGCTGAGGTATAGTACTCAGTTATTAATCCCACGAGAATACCAGCAATAGTACCTATTAGTATGGAATAGAAAACTCCAATACTAATACTATATAATTTTATAACAATTAATGCGCCAAACAAGAAAAGTATAGCTCCTACAAATGTTGAATACCTAAGAGCTAGTTGGGGATTTCTATTCTTTAAAACAAAAATTGAGAAAACCCCCACAAGGGATGCGAAAAGGCCAACGACAACAAGTAATAATGGCAAAAACATAAGGGTGGTACGCAAATGAAGCCCCCCCAAATTAGTTAACAAGGTATTACTTGCAGTTGAGGCAATTGCAATTGTTGCAATAATAGAACCTACATAAGATTCAAATATATCTGCCCCCATACCAGCAATATCGCCTACATTATCACCAACATTATCAGCTATAACCCCTGGATTTCTTGGGTCATCCTCTGGAATTCCAGCTTCAACCTTGCCAACTAAATCAGCACCTACATCTGCCGCTTTTGTATAAATTCCACCACCTACCCTTGCAAAGAGCGCTATTGAAGAAGCCCCCATTGCAAAGCCATTGATATATTTTGCATTTTCAATATCCCCAAAAAAGAGGTATATAATCCCAGCACCTAACAACCCAAGGCTTGCAACTGATAAACCCATAACAGAACCACCAGTATATGATATAACCAAGGCAGCACCTTGTCCTTTAGATCTTGCCCCTTCGGCAGTGCGTACATTTGCTTTTGTTGCAGCTTTCATGCCGAAAAAACCAGCTAATCCTGAACAAGTAGCACCTGTTATAAATGCTATGGCAGTTTTATAACCAAGGGATGGGGTTAAACATAATATAATAAACACTATAACTATAAATATGAATAGTATGCGATATTCTCTCAATAAAAAGGCTATAACACCTTCATTTATAAGCTTTGAGATTTCTTCCATTTTCTTATTGCCTACAGGTTGTTTTTTAATAAAACTATAGAGCAAAAAAGCAATGATTAAACCTAGAACACCAGTAATAGGTACTAGAATCCTTAAATCCATATATTTTAACCCCCTTATATATTTTTAGAGTAATTACTATAATATAAATATTTTAAATTTTCAATATATGAAATTATATCTAGTTTAATGTCTTGCCTATAGTAAATATAATTTGATACATAATAAAACTTAAAATTAATAAAACCCTAGATATATTATTAGATGTAACAATATAAATTATCTCTTTTTTGGAAAATATTGCAAAGAAAAAACCAATAATAGTTATAATAAAATATATTACAAAAGCTGTCAAAGTCATAAAAAAAACAGTAAGAAACACAATAATTGCGCTTATTAATAGAATTAAAAATAGAATTAAAATTATTTTTTTACTAACAAGCTCTACATACTTTTGAAATAATAGGCTAGCATTGTGTTTTTGCAAATCTAGATGATCAACATTTTTAGGTTTTAGCACTCTATTATAATCTACATTAAATAATAAAAAGATTAGAGCTAATATTAAAAATAAAATTGGAATAAATAACATATTACCGATTATTAAAGATAAATTATATTTAGATTGAATCAAAAAAAGTATTGACAGATTTGCCATTAAACCCTGTAAAAGTAGTAACAATCTTAATATTGTTAAAGTATTATATCTTTCTTCTTTAGTATAAAATCTATAAAGATTGTCACTTGGTAATAAATAAGATCCGCTATTAAGGCATTCATCAATCGTTATTAGAAAATACTTCATAATAAACACTAAATTAAAAAGGGCAAAGACAGTGCCAAATATTATAAAGCCGTATAATCCGCTAAAATAAAGGGCTATACCAATAAAAAAAGAAAATAAAGTAATAATATAAAAAAAATCTATATTTTTATCTTTAAAATAAAATTTATAATAAATATATAATAAAAAATTAAATAAAGCACCACATAAAATAGGTATAAATATTTTTATACTAATATAATTAAGTAATATAAATAATATAGAAGCAAGGAGAAACAAAGGTAAACATATTAAATAAAAATGAATTATATCATTATGATAAACTTTTCTTCCAATAGAAAAAAGTAACACATATATTACATAAAACACAGCCATAATAATTACTATACCAATGGGGAAGAAAGTGGTAATATCTATATTTTCAATATTACTCAAATTTATTATATTTCTTGTGGGAACAAAAATACCCAAAATAGTTGCACACGCTAAAATTACAGTAAAAGAGGAAAAAAACTCTAAAAGTACTCCATAAGAACTGTAAATTAACTTCTTAGTAAATTCTATATTTAGCTTAAATGAAATATTTTTTTTTATATACTTTGCAAGGAAGCAACAAAATAGAGCACTACCTATAATAAATAAAAAACTAACAAATAGAGAGCCATATAAAAAATATTCTAAAGAATTAGCTTTTTCCTGTTTAAACAGATAAAAACACAACAGAAAAATTACAGATGGTGCTATTAATATATATGACAAAGTAAGAAAGATTGGTGTAAGGTAGGCCTTTGGATAATTATTACTGCCATAAATTGTCCTTAGTAGATAACAATACATTGTCCTTTGGCTAAACAGTGGAATAAAAAGAGTTGTAAAGACCCCTATCGTAAAAGAAAGAATGATATTTATATTAAATTTTAAAATAATAATTAAGATAATAAAGGATACTATTGTTATAAATATTAATACTAAATATAAAGGTTTCGAAAAATACTCTATATTGTTTTTTGTTAACCTAGCAACCGCACTAAAGGTGTCAAAACGATATAACTCTTTTAATGAAAAGTAATATATAAGAATAATTAATAAAATTGATATTGAAATATAAAGCGCATATTCTAGCTCTATACTAGCTATTTCCATGAAAGTCTTTAAAATATTTTTTATTATAAATGCTCATACTCTTTGATAAACCATCTTTTATAAATGAAAAGGTTGCCTTTATAATAAATTCTAAATAAGATTTAAGATCATTTCTTTCCTCTTGTGTAAAACTACTTAAAACAAAATCAGCTGTATCATAAATATGCCGGGATGCAATACCACATTTTAGTCTAATAAAATTATTTCCAATGTTATCTATAACTGATTGCACACCCCTATGTCCACCTGAAGAACCATTTTTAATAAACTTAATATAGCCAAAAGGTATATCCTTATCATCATGAATAACTAACATATTATCTACTGATACATCTAAATGAGAGAACACTCTCTTAATGTAAACCCCGCTCTCATTCATATAACAATCTGGTATATACAAATATATTTTATGCCCAAATAAATATGTATAAAAAAAATGTTCTCTAGATAGGCGATATATCTTTAATTCTTTCAATAATAGCTCTAATACAAGCCTTCCAATATTATGTCTAGTATATCTATATTTTTCACCCTTGTTACCTAAACCGGTTATGAAATAATCCATTGGAATTAATCATTATCACTATCATAAAATAACGAGGTTATACTCTCTTTTTTATGAAGCCTAATTATGGCCTCTGCACATATTTTATCTATTGGCAATACAACAATCTTAGGAATCTGCAATTTCTCTTTTGAGGCCTCTATCGTATTAGTAATTACTAATTCTTCAATATCACTATTTAATATCCTCTCAATAGAAGGACCACTTAAAACCCCATGAGTGGCTGCAGCTATAACAGACTTAGCACCTTGCCTTTTTACAGCGCTTGCTGCTTCAGCTAATGTACCAGCAGTATCAACAATATCATCAATAATTATTATATTTTTATCTTTAACATCCCCAATAACATTCATTGCTCTTGCAGTATTAGGCCCTGTCCTTCTTTTGTCAATAATAGCAAGCGTAGTATTCAATTTTTTTGCATATGCTCTAGCCCTTGTCACCCCCCCTGAATCAGGGGATAAAACAACATAATTACTCCCACATTTTTTCTTAGAGATCAAATACTCAGTTATAATTGGTGTGGCATATAGGTTATCAACGGGTATATCAAAAAAACCTTGAATTTGACCTGCGTGTAAATCCATAGTTAATAGCCTGTCTAATCCTGCCTTGGTTAATAAGTTTGCAACTAATTTTGCACTAATTGCCATTCTAGGCTCTACTGTTCTATCTTGCCTGGCATATCCAAAATAAGGCATAACACCTGTGATTGAATTAGCCGATGCCCTTCTTAAGGCATCTATCATAATCATCATTTCCATTAGATGGGCCTCTGCTGGATTATTTGTTGATTGAATAAGAAAAACATCACGACCCCTTACTGATTCATTTATTTTAGCATAGATCTCACCATCACTAAATTTGCCAACTGTGGCATCACCAAGTCTTAAACCTAAAATTTGGACAATACTTCTAGACAATGTTAGATTTGAATTTCCGCTAAATATTAAAAATTCCATATTAACTGACATAGACAACCCCTTTTAAATATTTATTAATCTATAAAAATTGCACTCTCTAAATTTGTTTTTCATTAATCTATACCCCCTATTTAAATAATATTTAGAGGAAAAAATTCCGTAAACACAAGAACCACTCCCAGTAACTAACGCATTGTCAGCTCCACAATTTATTAACATATCCTTTAAATTTTTTAATAATGGGTATCTATCAAATATAGGTCTTTCCAAATCATTATACATTAAACCTATTAAATCTAAATAGTAATTTATTTTAAATTCTTTATTATTACTATATTGAATAAGCCCACTATTATATATATCCCTTGTAGAGATATCAAAGGGTGGTTTTATAAGCAGTATATTAAACTTAGGTAACAAGATATTTCTAGAGACATTCTCACCCTTGCCAGAGATTATCCTTGAACCCTTATATAAAAAATATATAGCATCGCTACTGATATCACTTAATATTTCCTTCTTATCATTTATAGTTAAGCCTAGATCAAACCACAGATCTAAAATATTTAAAAAAACTGCAGCATTACTACTGCCTCCACCCAACCCACTACCAAGGGGTATATTTTTATACAAATTAACCTCTATCGGGGGGATAGAATAAATTTTTTTTAATTTAGCATATACTTTATATATTAAATTATTTTTATCTTCTAATGATTTTATATTTGATTTTATTATAAAGGCATCTGCTTTTTCTACAGATATATAATCACAAAGCGAAACCCTTGTAAAAAGTGAATTTATATTGTGATAACCATCATCTCTTTTTGATAAAATATGCAAAAATAGATTAATCTTAGCATAACTAAAAGCTTTATACATAACTATATAAAATCAACGGTTAAAAATATTTCATTATTTTTATAAACTATTCTATCTAAGATGTTGTTATTATAATTATAATGAATGTAGCCTTCATCTAATTCTATCATGTAAATTAGATAGTTATTATTAACATAAATTTTCTCATTATTTTTACTAAAAAGATAATTATCACCCAAATTTATTAATCTATAACTTTCATCTGGCAACAACATTGGAATTGTGAATATCTTTACAATCTCTCTTATATGTTTATCATCAATAAGTGTGCCCAAAGCCTTTTCTAGATCTTTATCCCCTTCAACAAATATCCTATCATCTACAACCTTAATAGTCATGGCAGTCCTATTAAAGAGCCCTAAGATATTAAGTGTTATATTTCTGCAATTATTTACGATGATAGCATTGAACTCTTCATTAACCACATTATTTTTCAATATAACCTTTGCCTTTTTTCTATAACTACATATAGGTTTATTTAAGGATAATACCTTTGGTCTTATTCCGCTATTATCTAAATTATTATAATCTCTTTTCAGGAAGGATGTATTATTATGATAACATGAAATAAGTAGTGTAATAAAGATTATATAGCTATTTTTCGTTAATAATCTCATCAATTGTTTCATCACTGCCCATTGCCTTGAGTATTGAATTCATGTGCTTTACAAATTCCTCTTCACTAGGATTACTCCTTAAAGCCTTTTTTTGTAGTTTATATGCCTCCTTATATCTTTTCTGCTTGTATAAAACCCATGCAAGGCTATCAATATAGGCAGGGTTATCTGGATCTTTTTCTAAAGCTTTATTTATAAGCTTATAGGCCTCATCTAAATTTTTACCAAGCTCTGCATAAAGATAACCTAGAAAATTCAAAAATATTGGGTTTTCAGGCTCTAAAGCAAGAGCTTCTTTTAAAATATTTTCGCATTTATCATATTCTTTTTGCATCTCATATATACTTGCCAGCTCAAATAGCACTTCTAAGCTAGCTGGGTATTCTTTTTTGGCTTTTAAAAGTATATCCAAAGCATTATCTATCTTGTCCATCTTTTTATAAAGAAGTGATTTAATTAGATAGTAATCAACATCAATGCTTGCATTATCTATACTCTCTAGCATATCCTCTGCTTCTTCAAACTTTCCTTCATTTATATATGTTACAGCCAATCTTTTTTTTGCAAAGGCAAAATCCTTTCTAATCTCTAATGCCTTTAGGTAATATTCTTCTGCCCTTTTGTAGTTTTTATTAAGCTCACTTATAAAAGCGATAAAATATAGGGTTTGATAATCACTAGGTTGAATCTCCAATACCTTTTTGAAATATTCATAGGCCTTATCATATTTATTATTATTTAAATATAAAAAACCTATTTCTTTGAGTATCTTGGCTTTATTTTCATCATCAAGCTTGTCTATTATTGATGTAAACAGCTCAAGTGCCTTTTTATTTTCACCAGTTTCACTATATATTTCAGCTAATCTCTTTTTAGCTACTAATATATCACCAAAATCATCAATAACTTTTTTTAATAAGCCTATCGCTTCATCGTAATTTTTCTGTATTATATAGATCTCTGAAAGATTTAAATATGATTTTAAATGGTCTCCCACTTCTATAGCTTTCATATATTCTTTTTTTGCCTGTTCAAACATATTAAGCTTTGTATAGATAATACCCTTTCTATAGTGAAAGAGTGGGTTTTCATTCTTTTTTAATAGGCTATCATATACATCAAGGGCTTTCACATATTCGCCTATATTTTCATAACACTCAGCTGTAGCTAATAAGTATTTGGCATCTTTCTTTAAAGAAATAGCTTTTTCTAAATAAGATAGCGCCTCATTGCAATTATCATAGATTTTACCATATAAAATACCTAATTTAAAATACAGATCTGGATCTTTATGTTTTTTAATACCCTCTAACAAGATATTTTTTGCAGCTGTAAATCTACCTTGATTTATATATATGTTTGCTATAAGCCCTTTTATATGAGCGCTATCACTACTTTTATCTAATTTCTTAAAATATATTAGAGCCTTATCTAAATCACCAGAATTATATAGATAAGAAGCCTTAAGATAGTCTGAATATTGACTTTCACTCTCTGAATAACCAACACCTTTATATAAACAACCTGTTATGATTAATAAAAAAATTAATATATATCTCATTATTATACGAGCTGATCTAAATAACTAGTACTGAAATTGCCATCGCAAAAATTTTTATCAACAATTATCCTTTTATGTAGTGGTATTGTTGTATCAATCCCTTCAATAATAAACTCATCTAAGGACCTTTTCATCTTACTAATTGCATCTCTCCTAGTATTGTCAAAGGTAATAAGTTTAGCAATAAGTGAATCATAATAGGGCAAAACAATATAATCTTGATAACAGGTAGAGTCCACCCTAACACCAAAACCACCAGGTGCGTAATAGCCAGTAATCTTACCTGGAGACGGTCTAAATGTTTTAGGATCCTCTGCGTTTATCCTTACCTCTATGGCATGACCATTTATTTTGAGATCCTCTTGGTTATAAGGCAATCTTTCGCCTGCGGCAGCCATAATCTGCAACTTTAATAGGTCAACTGAGGTAATCATTTCTGTTACTGGGTGTTCAACTTGAATTCTTGTATTCATCTCCATAAAATAGAAATTTTTATTTTTATCAACTAGATACTCTATTGTACCACAGTTTTGGTAGCCTAAGCTCTTCATTGCTTTTACAGATGCTTCCCCCATGCTTTCTCTTAGTTTATCATCTACAAAAGGACTTGGCGCTTCTTCTAAAACCTTTTGATGTCTCCTCTGGATTGAGCATTCTCTCTCGAAAAAATGTACCACATTACCATAGTTATCACCAAATATTTGCACCTCAATATGTCTTGGATTCTCAATATATTTTTCTATATATACACTATCATCCCCAAAGGATTTTTTAGCTTCATATTTTGACATATTAAAAGCCTTGGTAAACCCATCCTTATCATATACAACCCTCATCCCTTTCCCACCACCACCAGCAGAGGCTTTAATCATCACAGGGTATCCTGTATCATTTGCTACTGCCAATCCTTCTTCCAAATTCCTAACAGCACTTTTGCTTCCAGGGACAACAGGTACACCTAATTTCTCCATAACTTCTTTTGCTTTTGATTTATTGCCCATTGTATCTATATGCTCAACCTTTGGCCCAATGAATCTAATATTGCACTCATTGCATATCCTTGCGAAATTAGCATTTTCTGCTAAGAAACCATATCCAGGATGTATTGCATCAGCCCCTGCTACCTCAGCTGCTGAGATTATATTTTTAATATTTAGATAACTCTCTGAGGCACTATATGGCCCAATACATATTGCCTCATCAGCAAATGCCACATGTAATGATTCATTATCAACCTGTGAATGAACAGCTACCGTTGCTATTCCAAGCTCTTTACAAGCCCTAATAATCCTTAAGGCTATCTCACCGCGGTTTGCTATTAGAATTTTATTAAACATAAATTTCACCTAAGTAAGGGGCTCTACAATAAATAAGGGCTGCCCAAATTCAACGGCTTCACCGTTTTTAACTAATCTTTTCAATATTTTACAATCAAATTCAGCCTCTAATTCATTCATTATTTTCATTGCCTCTATAATACACAAAGTTTGGCCTTTTCTAACAATATCACCCACCTTAACAAAAGGTTTTGCCCCCGGGGCTGGTGCTTCATAAAAAGTCCCAATTATAGGGGAGATAATGGTATAACCTTCTTCATCCTCTTTTTCTTTTTTTTCTTCAGCAGATGTTTTTTCCTCTAACTTTTTAGAAGAATCTTCTTTCTCTACTATTTTTTCTGCTACAACACCTTTATCAAAAGAAGTAGTATTTATAAATTTATTTTTTGACATATATATTCGGATATCACCGTTTTCAAGTTCAAATTCATCTAATTCTAATTTATTTACAAATTCAATCAAAGACTTCAACTCTTCTATATCCATAGATCACCTCATGAAATTTTAACTCGTTCAACATAATCTCCACTTCTCGTATCAACTTTTATAATATCCCCTTCATTTATAAAAAGAGGGACTTGTATTGTAGCTCCCGATGCAATCTTCGCAGGTTTTGTTCCTCCACTTACAGTATCTCCCTTTAGACCAGGCTCAGTTTTGACAACCTCAACATCAATAAAATTAGGAAGGATAACCCCAATAGGTTCACCATTATAAAACTGAATCGTAACATCAATGTTTTCTACTAGAAAAAGAGCACTATCACCTATTACTTCCTTTGATACCCTAAATTGTTCAAAACTTTCATTATCCATAAAATAGAAAAAATCCCCGTCATTATATAAGTAGTGTAATTCTTTTTCCTCAAAATTTGGTACATCTATTTTTTCATTTGATCTAAAAGTCTTTTCAATTACATTATTTGTTAACAAGCTTTTTAATTTTGTTCTAACTGTTGCTCCACCTCTGCCCATCTTTATATGTTGAAAATCAATTAATATGTAAGGCTCCCCTTTTACCTCAATCTTCATACCCTTCTTAAACTGGTTAGGTGTAATCATCTATATATCCTCCACATTAAAATAGATAGTGGATATGGACAATATCACACAATCTATATTTCTTCAAGCTCAAAATATTTTATAGCTAAAATATAAGATTTCAACCCAAAACCACATATTATACCAACTGCTATATCAGACAAAAAAGATCGCTGCCTAAAACTTTCTCTCTTAAAGACATTGCTAATATGAATCTCAACAAAGGGTTTGTTGATTGCAAGTAGAGCATCCCGTATAGCTATACTAGTGTGAGTATAAGCCCCTGCATTGATGATAATTCCATCAAAAGTATTTGCTTTTTGGATCTTTTCTACTATTTCACCCTCATAGTTCGATTGGTAAATATCTAGTTCAATATTCCGTTTTGCTGCATAATCCTTTAAGGTATTCTTTAATGAATTGTAGTTTAGCTCTCCATAGATGTTTATTTCTCTACTGCCTAAAAGATTAATATTAGGACCATTAATAATCAATAATCTCAAAGGATACCTCTTTCCCTCTTAATAGAGGCAATATTATCTAGCAATTTGTTAAGGGATTCTAGAGTCTTATCTCTAGTATCAACATCCTCATCTTTTTCCATATTTTCGCTATCTTCATTTAATATATTTGCTATCTCCTCATCATTTATTAAAAAATCATCCTTATCATTGCCTTCTAACGCCTCATCAACATTTTTGCTTTTTATAAGTAAGTTATTAATATCATTAACACTGTCCTGCAATTTACTAGCCTCTACGTCACTACTATTCTTAGATTCTTCACCATCATTTGACTCTTTTTGTTCCATATTATTATCAATATTTTTAAATATATCATCAAGTAGGCCATCAATGTCATTGTCAACACCACTAGTCTCTTTATCTTGATTCTCACTACTTAGAGCATTTTCATCTACCTGCTCTTTTTTTTCGAAATCAGCTAATATTGTTCTTAATTCCTCACTTTCTGGGGCTAGTTCATAGGCTTTTTTAAAATTTTCATAAGCCTTATCAGCATCATCTTTTTCTAAATATATATAACCAAGGAGTTTTAACGCTTTAAAATTGTTTGGATCTTTCTCTTTAACACTTTCTAATACCACTCTTGCCTCCTCAAACATCCCCTTCTTAAGAAAGGCTTCACCCAAAAGTGTTGCAAGGGGCATGTATGTGGGGTGCCTTTCTAAGCCCTTTTCGCAAACATCAATAACACTATCATATTTTGACAAATTCATATAAGCAAAAGCCAAGGGAAAATAATATTTAGAATCTGGCTCTAGCTCAACTTTTTTAGAAAAATAATCAATATCCCTTAGATATTTGTTTTTTACCTTATCCATTATTATTGGTAATCTTTAATAAATCCTCAACTTTTATACCTTCAATTATCTTCCCGCAACCAACCCTTGCAGGTAGTGAAAGGGTTAAAAAACCCTCTTTTGTTTTTTTATCTCTCTCTAAAGCATATTTAAATTTTTCTATGCTACTAAATTTATATTTTGTTTGAAAATCGTAAAGCCTTAATATATCTTCTAAAGTAGATAACACCCCATTATCAACAACACCTATATTATAACCATATCTGCACTCCAAAATCATCCCTATAGCGACAGCAAAACCATGTTTTATAGAATAGTTTGAATCAACTTCTATTGCATGCCCCAAGGTATGGCCAAAATTTAGTATCTGCCTTAAATTACTCTCTTTCTCATCCCTTTCTACTATATTAACCTTATGGCAAACTGTCTTTTTTATAATATCCTCTAACACCCTTTTATCTCTTTTCAAAATATAATTTGCCTTTTTGGTAATTATATTAACTAATTCCCTATCAAATAGAAAAGCCATTTTTATAATTTCTGCCAAACCATTCAGGTATTCATCATCACTTAAAGAGTCAATAAATTGAGTATCTATAATCACCTTTTTTGGCTGATAAAAAGTACCTATAATATTTTTTATATTTTTATAGTTAACACCTGTCTTGCCACCAACGGAGCTGTCAACCATAGATAAAAGGGTAGTTGCAATTTGAATAAAGGGAACACCTCTTAAATAGATAGATGCTGCAAAAGCTGCTACATCACCGGTTATACCCCCTCCAACTGCATAGATAGTCCCTTTCCTCTCTATCCTTTTCTCTAAAAGAAAATCTATAATTCTAAGAGTAGAATCTATAGTTTTACTCTCTTCATTTGCATACAATATGAAAATATTAGCTATATCTATATGTGAGAATATTTTTCTATAATTATTAAACACGTTGGCGTCAACAATATATACTGCATCCTTTTTTAAAAAAGGCATAAGTATATCCCTGCCTATATATATTTCATAACTCTCGCTAGGTCTCTGTAAATTAACTTTTATGCTTTCTCTCAAAAAAAGCCTCTTTTATTTCTTCTGCCACATCAGAGACTGTCAAGTCTGATGTATCAATTATATAATCACCTTTTGTATACAATCCTGCTCTAATATATAAAAGCCTTTTAATCTCATCTAATTTGGCATCACCAGAGAAATTTTTTAGCAGAGGCCTTGCCTCATCATTATAAATCCTATTATATATAACCTCTGGCCTAGCTATTAGGGTTACAACAAAACCGCTCTCCTTCATATATTCAATATTATATTTATTAACAACAATACCACCACCTGTTGAGACAACTTGTTCAGTTTTTTTTGACAATTTTTTTAAAACCTTTGACTCAATCTTTCTGAACGTATCCTCACCGTATTTAATAAAAATCTCTTCAATTGAACATTTTTTATAATCAACAATCACCTCATCAATATCCAAAAATGTCCAACCTAGTTTATCAGCAAGCACCTTCCCCACTGCAGTTTTTCCAACACCCATAAAACCAATAAGATATATATTATTCATTATTGTATTCATTATTATTGTATTCTTCTAAAAATTTTTTTAATTTAACGGCTGCTTTATATCTATGAGATATACTATTCTTTACATTAGGTGGCAATTCCGCAAAGCTTTTATTATCTATATAAAAAATTGGGTCATACCCAAAACCAAAATCACCTTTCTTTTTATCTCCAATATATCCTCTAATAATCCCATTAAATGTTTTAATAGTTTTTCCATTTTTTGCCAATGCAATAACACACTCAAAATAAGCTGTCCTTTTTTGGGCAGGTATTCCATCAAGCTCTGTTAAAAGCTTTGTAATATTATCATTATCATTTGCCTTTTCTCCTGCATATCTAGCAGAATATACACCTGGTCTTCCATTTAATATATCAACAAAAATTCCTGAATCATCAGCTATTACAAACCCGTCTATTAATGAAGAAAAGGCTTCTGCCTTAGCTTTTGCATTATCTATTAACGTCAAACCCTCTTCTTTAACAGCAATACTTTTATCTGCTACCTCATAAACAGAATTTACAGATATAGTATCCCCTAGAAGTTCTCTAAATTCCCTCAGTTTATTTTCATTACGTGTAGCTAGATATAGTTTTTTTATCACTTTAGTATGCTCCTTTCTAGCTCTAATATCGAAGCTATCCCTTTAAATCCAACATCCAACATACTATCTAACATTTCTTTGCTAAAGGGGGCTTTCTCTGCAGTTACTTGTATTTCAATAATATCGCTATTTTCGTTAGCAACAAGATTCAAATCAGCACTAACACACTGATCTTCTTTAAAATTTAAATCTAAGAGAACCTCATTATTATATATACCAACACTAACAGCAGCAATTAAAAACTTTATTGGATCTTCATCTATTATTTTTTTTTCTATTATTGATTTAATAGCTAAATTTAGTGCTATAAAACTGCCTGTAATAGAGGCTGTCCTTGTGCCCCCGTCAGCTTGTAATACATCACAATCTATTAAAATAGTTTTACCTTTGATCTTTGTTAAGTCAATTGATGCCCTTAAGGATCTTCCAATCAACCTTGAAATCTCTTGTGTTCTTCCAGAAAGCTTACCTTTTACAGATTCTCTTGTATTTCTAATATCTGTTGAGGCTGGCAACATTGCATATTCAGCTGTTAGCCAACCTGTCTCCTCTTCATTTAAAAAGGGTGGTACCCCATCGTTAATTGTAGCAGAGCATAAAACCTTTGTGTCTCCTTGCTCTATAAGTACTGATCCTTTTGGATATTTTATAAAACCTTCTATGACCCTAATTGTTCTTAAATCATCATTTGACCTGCCATCAATCCTCATTTATAACTCCTACCACTATCTTAATATTATCCCCTACTAACATCATTGGATAGCTTGTATCAATATGTTTATAAACCTTCTCTAATCCAATAATTTTAAAATATTTAACATTTTTTAAAAAGCTTTTAGCAGTTTTAAGGAGTAAAATCAAGCTTCTACTCTCACTAAAAGAGGTTAAATTCACTTTTCTATCTAATTTCAACTCTAAATGGATAATACATGCATTATTTTGAATATTAACATCCTTTATTGTGAAATTACTTAGCAGTTCACTATTAAAACTATCCTTTCTAGCTAAAGAAAGATAGTTATTTAAAACTTTTTTTAATGTTATCTCCTCGTTAGATGATTTCTTTATGAGACCAATCTTTACAACATTTGCCTCTCCTTTATTATCTAAAAAATAATATTCCGCAATGTTTATGTTAGAGAAAAAGTAGAAAAATAAAAAAAACAAAAATATGCTGATAATTAAAATCAGCATATTTTTATATATTGTCATAATTTAGTTATTTTATACTTTAAATTTTTCAACAATAACCTTAAGTTCTTCCACCTTCCTTTGTAAATCTGCTATTGTGTTTGTCACCTCTGTTATTGCCCTACTAGATTCTTCAATACCTGAAGCTATTACCTGTACATTGTCATTTGTTCTGCTAACAGTTGCTGCCTGCTCCTTAATTGAAGACTCAATCTGGCTTGAAGCATCAAAAACAGCATCATTCACACTTACAATATCCATAAATATCTTATTTGTGTCATCTACTGCTTTAACGCCCTCATCAACACTCTCTTTTGCCCTTAACATATTTTCATCAGCTTTTTCAGATTCTGCTTGTAAGGATTTAATAATATTGGCTATCTCTTTGGTTGAAGAAGTAGTTCTCTCAGCTAGCTTCCTAACCTCTTCAGCTACAACAGCAAAACCACGACCTGCTTCCCCTGCCCTAGCTGCCTCAATTGCAGCATTAAGTGCAAGTAGATTAGTTTGATCTGCTATATCGTTAATTACATTGAGTATGTTACCTATATGCATAGAGCTACTTAGAAGATTTTTAACAGTTCTTGAAAGGTTTTCTGTATTCTCATTTATAATATTTATTGTCTCTACTACCTTTTGCAATAACTTTCTACCCTCATATGTTTTATCCCTTGCACTCTCTACTTTTTCTTTAGTGTTTACAGCTGTCTCACTAACCTCAAATGAAGATGCAGACAACTCCTCCATAGCAGAGGCAACCTCTGAAATCTGCCCTGATTGTTCAGATGTTGTTCTAGCAACTTGCTCCATAGAAGAAGAGAGTTGATTATATGCAGAGCTAACATCAATCATATTTTCTCTTGTTGAGCCTATTATTTCTCTTATTGTGTCTATAAAATCATTAAAATATTTAGCAATTAAGCTAAGCTCATCATTTCTCTCTATAGTTAATTTCTTTGTTAAATCAGCTTCACGTGACTCTGAGATATCCCTAAATTTATTAATAAGATCCCAAATTCTTTTATTAAAAATCTTTTGAAATATGAAATACAATAAGGTTGCAAGTACAAACAAAAATATCAAAGACATAATAATAGTATTTTGTGTAAAACTCTTAGATAACATTGTAATCTCAGCTAAATCCTGATATCCGACAAAGTAATAGGTAGCTTGACTATTCTTAAGCACTAAAGGGAATATTAAAAACCTGTATTTACCTTCACCTTTAACGTCATAGATAAAATCATAATTACTATTATCAATCTTTTTAAATATCTCTTCTGGCTCAACTGGTAGCTCTAAAAACCCATTATCTCCTTTATTTCCTTTATTATAGATAATATTCCTATTTGAATCTAACAATAAAACTCTGCCAGTATCCCCTACACCTATAGTTGAAATATGGGATTTTACGTAATCACTAAGGCTTATTGTTATTGAGACTAATGCCCTGCCTTTAAATGCTTTAACAGGTAAAAGCACATCAATCAAAAAAGCATCAAGCTCTTTATTATATTCAGCTTGGCTTATATAGTAGCTATCACTTTTAAAATCCCTGTTCATAACCTCCCTGTGCGGAAATTCACTCCCAATATTTTTTTCAATATTTGATAAGATTATATCCCCTTTAGAAACAGCAATAGTCTTATTGTCTGTATATGTCTTAACTGGATTATCAGCCATATAGATTATAGAAAGTTCGATTATATCATTAAAGATATTGCTAAATCTATGTATATTATTAAAAGCTATAGTCGCCTTATCTACATCTTCAGGATCTTCTAAAAAATCAATAAATTCTTTACTTTTTGCAATAAGACTGATAACCCCTACTCTATCATCAAAATATGCTTTAATACTAGTATTTATTTCCTCATAAAGTTCCTTATATTCATCTTTATTGACTTTTAAGGCTAAATTAGTTCCTATCTCAATATTTATAAGTACCAATACGAACAAGAATACAATAGTAGCCAAAATAGTTATACCTATTGTTTGAATACTTAGCCTTCTAAATAGTGGTATTTTTTTCATTTACAGCTCCTATTTTATTAATTTTGAGATATCTTTAAATGAAGCATCCTTTGCATCCCCAACTAATATAAATAACAAAGACTCAAGGGGCAAAATATTTGCTCCTTTAAGGGACAGAAAATTTAAAGCCCTTTCACGATTTTTTAAATTTCTTGATATAACCGCATCACTTATAATAGTAACTAAAAAACTATTATATATTAGGTCAAGGGCAGTTTGTAAAACACAAATATGCGCCTCCATGCCACTTATTACAATATGTCTTCTACAGCTTTTATTTAAAGCATTAACAAACTTTTTTTCTCTATAACATGAAAAGGCTGTTTTCTCGATAGGTTCTCCTTTAAGGAGCACTCTTAACTCTTCTACCGTTTGCCCAAGACCTTTTGTATATTGTTGTGTATATATAACAGGTAAACTGGTTATATTAGCTGCCTTTAAAAAGATTTCCGCATTTTTTCTAACTTTTACAATCTCATCACAATCCATTACATTGGCTAATTTTTCTTGAAAATCAATTAATAGAAACAGCGTATCACCTTTAAGAAAATCCATAATAACCCCTTAAATCTTGATAATTTTAATATTATATTATAATATATAGTTAATCAATATCAATGAAAACAAAAATGAAGGGTAGTCTATGAGTAAATTTAAAGAAGTATCATTGGGAGAATGGAAAAAAAAGGCGGAAAAAGAGTTAAAGAATCGCCCTCTTGATTCAACCTATAGTAATTTTTATGAAAAAGTGGATGTTAAGCCTCTATATACAAAAGCGGATCTAGAAAAATTAAAATATATAGATAGTTTACCTGGTTTTCCACCATTTATTAGAGGTGTTTATGCAACTATGTATACAAATAGACCTTGGACAATAAGACAATATGCTGGGTTTGGATCTGTAGAGGAAACAAATGAATTCTATAAGAAATGCTTAAACTCTGGTCAACAAGGCCTGTCTGTTGCCTTTGATCTGCCAACACATAGGGGGTACGACTCAGACCATCCAAGAAGCCTGTTAGATGTAGGCAAAGCAGGTGTAGCAATAGACAGTGTTGAGGATATGAAAATTCTATTTAGGGATATACCTTTAGATAAAATATCTGTTTCAATGACAATGAATGGTGCAGTAACACCTATATTAGCTTTTTTCATAGTAGCTGCTGAAGAAAGTGGGGTTACACAGGATAAACTCTCTGGAACTATTCAAAATGATATCCTTAAGGAATTTATGGTTAGAAACACCTATATCTATCCTCCCAAAGATTCAATGAGAATAGTTGGCGATATTATTGAATATACCGCAAAAAATATGCCTAGATTTAACTCAATATCAATTAGCGGATATCATATACAAGAGGCAGGTGGTGATCCCATTATTGAGTTAGCTTATACTATAGCTGACGGTATGGAATACGTTAGATATGCCTTAAATAGGGGTTTAAGTATTGATGAGTTTGCTCCTAGACTCTCTTTCTTCTTTGGTATTGGAATGAACTTTTTCTTTGAAATAGCAAAATTAAGAGCTGCCCGTTTGCTGTGGGCTGATAAAATGAGCTATTATGAACCAAAAAATGAAAAATCGATGATGTTACGAACACACTGTCAAACTTCTGGTTGGTCATTAACAGCAGTAGATCCATACAATAATATAATAAGAACAACTATTGAGGCATTGGCTGGAGTCTTAGGGGGTACCCAATCATTACATACCAACTCCTTTGATGAGGCACTAAGCTTACCTACTGAATTTTCAGCAAGTATTGCAAGGAACACTCAGTTAATTCTACAGGAAGAAACAAATATATGTAAAGAGATTGACCCTCTAGGAGGCTCTTATTTTATAGAATATTTAACAAATGAAATATACAAACAAGCCAATATACTTATTGATGAGATAGAAGAATTGGGTGGTATGACTAAAGCGATAGAGGAAGGATTGCCGAAAATGAAGATTGAAGAAGCTGCCGCAAAGAGACAAGCCTTAATAGAGAAAGGAGAAGAGATAATTGTAGGTATTAATAAATATAAGACAGGCTCTGATGAGGATGTAGAGATATTAGAAATAGATAACAAAAAGGTGTTAAATGCCCAAATTGAAAGGATAAAAAAAGTAAAAGAAAAAAGGGATGGAAAAAAATTAACAAAATCATTAGAAAGGCTTGAAATAGCAGCAAAAGAGGGCCACAATCTTCTAGAGGCAGCAATAGATGCAGCAAGGGAGAGGGCAACCTTAGGTGAAATTAGTAGTACCCTAGAAAAGGTATTTGGAAGATATACCGCACAAATTAGAATACAAAATGGACAGTTTAGCAGTATTTTTAAAGATGATGAATGCTTCATGAATATTAAAAAAGATGTTGACAATTTTGCAAAAGAGGAAGGCAGAAGACCCCGTATATTAGTTGCAAAAATAGGTCAAGACGGACATGATAGAGGAGCAAAAGTAATTGCATCGGCGTTCTCTGACTTAGGCTTTGATGTTGACATGGCACCACTTTTTTCAACACCAAAAGAAATTGCTAAGATGGCTATTGAAAATGATGTGCATGTTATAGGTGTTTCAACATTAGCAGGTGCACATAAAGAAATCGCTAATTCGTTAATTGAAGAGCTCAAAAAATTTAATATTAAAGATTTTAAAGAGGACATATTAATCGTCATGGGCGGCATTATTCCAAAAAAAGATTATGATTATCTAAAAAAGATAGGTGTTATATCAATATTTGGTCCAGGAGCACCAATATTAGATGCAGCTGAAGAAATAATAGAAAATCTATGCAAAAAGAGGCACTATGCCTCTAATGAATGAATCATCTTTGATTGATTTAATATTAAAAGGTGACCTTAGGGCATTATCAAAAGCAATTACTTTAATAGAAAGTAAAAGGGAAGATCACAGAAAATATGCAGATAAGATAATATCTAAAATATACAAATATACAGGTAATTCAGTAAGATATGGTATAACAGGACCACCCGGTGTTGGTAAAAGCACTTTTATTGACAGGTTTGGTTCTATGCTTGCAAAAAAAGGTGATAAAATTGCTGTACTTGCAGTTGATCCCTCCTCCCATATCTCAGGGGGTAGTATACTTGGCGACAAAACAAGGATGGAAGAGCTGTCTAAACTAGACAATGTGTATATAAGACCCTCTCCAAGCTCAACATCTCTTGGGGGCGTCACCTACAACACAAGGGAGGCAATATTCTTGTGCGAAGCAGCAGGTTATAACAGAGTCATTATTGAAACTGTGGGCACGGGGCAATCTGAGATTAATATAGCAAATATGGTTGATATAATAATTTTGTTGCAATTGCCTAATGCAGGCGATGACTTACAAGGGATAAAAAAAGGTATTATTGAAATTGCTGATATTATAGCCATAAATAAGGTTTCAGGTAATAATATAACAAAGGCTAAAAATTCAAAAAAATACTTAGAGTTTGCCCTATCAATCACAAAATCTAAGTATAGCAATTGGAGTGTTCCTATCTTATTGATAGATGCACTAGAAAATAAAGGCATAGATTCGCTACTTGCTAAGAGTAATGAATTTATATCCTTTCTAAAAGAAGAAAATCTTTTTTCAAAAAACAGAAAATTGCAGAACATAAAATGGTTTGATGATCTAATTGAATCAAAACTAAAGATGTTTTTTTTCAACAATAAAGTTATTAAAGAAATGTATAATAAGTATAGAGAAATGATTCTAAATGGGGAATTAACCCCAAGCAAGGCTGCCGAAATACTTTTTTCTTCCTTCATTAAATAGGTTTTTCTTTTTTTTGTTTAAATATTTTTTTATTTAAAATTAAATATTTATTTAAAATAATTATTTGACTTTTTATTTTTCTATGTTATAAGAATATAATTCTTTCTAAATTAGAATTATATTTAGTTTAGGATTAGGAGAATTTTATGAATATTTTAAAAACAACCAGATTTTTTACAACATTTATTGTATTGCTTTTTATATTCATTGGAAATATATATGCCGAAGATGATGAAAATACCCCTAAAATCCCAGTAAAGGTTTACAAGATAAAAATGCAAGATGTTAACCCACCTGAAAAAGAGGTGGGTCACGTCGAATCTATAGAATCAGTAGAAATAATGGCACGTGTAGAAGGTTATATAGAAAAGGTTAATTTTAAAGAGGGTGATTTTATAAAAAAAGGGAGTCTACTCTATATAATTGAGCAACCGCCATACAAAGCTAGATTGGATGCAGCAAAAGCAGAGGTAAAACAAGCAAAGGCAGAGCTTTTCAAGGCAGAGACAAAGCTTAAGAGACTTAAAAGTGCAAGGCCAGAAAGTGTGCCACAAACTGATATAGATGATGCTATAGCAAATAGAGATTTAGCTGCTGGCAGGCTTGAACAAGCAAAAGCAAACCTAGATACTGCATCAATCAATTACGGTTATACTACAATTTATGCCCCTATAACAGGTAGGATTGGAAAAACCACATATACCAAAGGTAACCTTGTTGGACCAAGCTCAGAACCACTTGCTGAATTAAAACAAATGGATCCCATTAGGGTAGTATTCTCGATCAGCGAAAATAATATATCAATAATAAGAAATGCCTTAAAGGATATGGAGTCAAAAGACTCTAAAAAAATCTTATCCCCTGAGATAGCATTTTCAGATGGCACAAAATATCCCTATAAAGGCATTATTGATTTTGTTGACAACAAGGTAGATCCAAGAACTGGAACAATCGCTATTTGGACAAAATATAATAACCCAGACCACCTACTTGTTCCAGGGGAGTATGTTAATGTATTTATAAAACTATCGAAACCAGAATACAAACCACTTGTCCCCCAAAGAGCTGTTCAGATTGACAATGAAGGCTCTTTTGTCCTTGTTGTAAACGAAAAAAATGTTGTTGAAATAAGAAGAATCGAAACAGGTAAAACAATAGAAGATAAGTGGATTGTTGAAAAGGGCTTAGAAGAGGGTGATAGAGTTATTGTTGAAGGGATACTTAAAGTAAAGCCAGGCGATCCTGTTAATGTTATAACCGATGATAATAAAAAAATTTAGTCTACAAGGATTATTAAATGTTTTCTAAAATATTCATTGAAAGACCTAGATTAGCAACAGTCATATCAGTAATTATTACCATGGCTGGAATTATCGCTATTTTCAATATACCTGTAGCTGAGTTCCCACAAATAACACCACCAGTTGTTAGAGTCTCTACTGTATACCCAGGAGCAAATGCCGAAGTTGTTAGGGATACAGTTGCAGCACCTATCGAACAAGAAGTAAATGGTGTTGAGAATATGTTATATATGGAATCATCAAGCTCTAACAATGGCAGTTATGAGCTAACTGTTACATTTGAAATTGGTACAAATCCTGATATAAACCAAGTAAATGTACAAAATAGGGTTCAACTTGCCGAACCCCAGCTGCCACAAGAGGTGCTTGATCAGGGTATTGATGTAAGAAGGCGTTCAACTGACATGCTAGGTGTTATTACATTTGTTTCTCCAAATAATACATACGATAGAGTATTTATGACAAACTATTTAACAAGAACTGTTAAAGACAGTTTAGTTAGAATTGCTGGGGTTAATGATGTTTTTATATTTGGAGAATTTGATTATAGTATGAGAATCTGGCTTAAACCAGATAAATTAAGAGCACTCAACCTAAGTGAGGATGAAGTAATAGATGCAATTCAATCCCAAAATTTGCAAGCAACAATCGGTTATATGGGAACTGTACCCGCTGTTCCAGGACAAGAAGTTCAATATGTTCTAAGAGCAAAAGGGAGACTCACTGAAGCAGAGGAATTTGAGGATATTGTAGTTAGATCAAATGAGCAAGGTGGTCTTGTAAGGCTTAAGGATATAGCAAGAATAGAATTGGACAGCAAAGAATACAGCCCAATAGCTTTTAAGAATGGGCAGCCCACAGTAGGTATGGCAGTATACAGATCTAGTGAGGCAAATGCTGTTCTTACAATGAATGAAGTAAGAGCCCAATTAAAAGATCTAAAAGAGATAATGCCAGGGGATATAGAGTACGAAATAATCTATGATACAACAGACTACGTAAGAGAAGCTATTAGTGAAATTGTGTTTACTCTATTTTTTACCTTTTTACTTGTTGTCTTAGTAATATTTATATTTTTACAAGATTGGCGTGCAACCCTTATACCTACTGCTGCTATACCAGTATCTATTATTGGCACATTTGCATTCCTTTTAGCCCTCGGTTTTTCAGCTAACACAGTAGTTTTATTTGCATTGATTTTGGCAATTGGATTAGTTGTTGATGATGCAATAGTTGTTGTTGAAAATGTGCATAGACTAATTGAAGAAGGTTTGGACCCAAAAGCTGCCAGCATAAAAGCAATGGACCAAGTAACTGGTCCGATTGTTGCAACAACACTCGTTTTACTTGCAGTTTTTGTCCCCATTGCATTTATGCCAGGCATAGTTGGTCAACTATATAAACAGTTTGGGGTTACAATCTGCGTATCTGTTGTAATTTCAGCAATAAATTCGTTAACCTTAAGCCCTGCTCTCTGTTCTATATTTTTAAGAAAAACTAAACTAACTACAAAGGGACCCTTTGGGTGGTTTAACAGATATATGGATTTCTCTAGAAGATTATATGGAAAATGGGTTGCATGGCTTCTCAGGCGCATTGCTGTCCCTGCCTTTATTTTTATATCTGTCTTATTGAGCACGTGGTACCTCACAGAAATTATACCATCAAGCTTTCTTCCTGAAGAGGACAGGGGTGGTTTTTTTAATGATGTTAAATTACCTGAAGGTGCATCACTTGAGAGAACACAAATGGTACTAGATAATGTCACAAATATATTACTAAATATAAAAGGAGTAGATGATGTTTTAGCAGTTAGTGGCTTTAGCTTGCTCAGCGGCCAAGCAGAAAATGTTGGTTTTGCTATAGCCTCTTTAGAGCCATGGGACGAAAGAAAAAGCTCTGATCAACATATAAAATCAATAATATATAAGGCTAATAATAAATACAAACCAATCCTAAGTGCAAACATATTCCCTTTCATGCCACCACCAAT
>JAXHVM010000003.1 GCA_034189185.1 Deferribacterota bacterium | reverse complement strand
TATTTAACAAATTATGGTTTAAAAAAAGGTGATAGGGTTGCTACACTTATGTTTAACAATCATATACATTTAGAGGCTTATTTGGGAATCCCTTCTGCAGGATTTGTTATACATACTCTTAACATTAGATTACACGTGGATGAAATAATCTATATAATAAATCACGCAGAGGATAAGATTCTTATAATTGAGGATACACTCCTTCCACTTCTAGAGAAAATAGAGGATAAAATAGATATTGAACAAATAATAGTTGCACCACTGAAAGAAGGGAACACTAACAATAAATATGTTGATTATGAAAAACAGGTGATGTCTACTAATGGTGAAGATTTTAATTACCCTGAAATTGCTGAAAATGATGCAGCTGGTCTTTGTTATACATCAGGAACAACTGGCAGACCAAAGGGTGTTTTATACTCTAACAGAGCTCAGTGTTTGCATGCTCTTGCAATATCTTTACCCGATGTAAGTAATGTTAAATATTCTGATGCAATAACACCTGTTGTTCCAATGTTTCATGTAAATGCTTGGGGCTTTCCCTTTGCTATGACAATGGTTGGTTGCAAACATGTTTATCCAGGGCCTTATCTCGATGCAAAAAGCCTATTAGATTTATACGAAAAAGAGGATGTAAATTTAACTGTAGGGGTGCCAACAGTATGGCTTTCTATTATAAATGAATTAGAAAAAAACAAATATAATCTCAACAAAGATTTTACATTTCTCACTGGTGGAGCTCCAGCACCACAAGGCATGATAAAGAGATTATTAGAGATGGGCTATAATGTAGCTCATGGTTGGGGTATGACCGAAACAACCCCTGTTGGTTTAATTAATAGGTTGAAACCGGAAATGAATAAATTAAGCATTGAAGAGAAAAGTGAATTTCTAACAAAACAAGGTCAACCTCTACCCTTTATAGAAATAAAAGGGGTAAACGAGAGTGGTGAGATTCCCTGGGATGGAAAAACCATGGGAGAATTATATATAAGAGGACCATGGATTGCCAAAGCATATTTTAAAACTGAAGCAAAAGATAAATTCTTAGATAACTACTTTGCAACGGGGGATATTGCAGTTATTGACAATAAAGGTTATGTTAAAATTGTTGATAGGAGTAAAGACCTTATAAAATCAGGGGGTGAATGGATTAGTTCAGTTGATTTAGAGAATGCCCTTATGAGCCATGATAAAATAATAGAAGCAGCTGTAGTAGCCTACCCTCATGAAGTTTGGCAAGAAAGACCATTGGCATTTGTTGTAGTAAAAGAAGGTGAAAAAGTAACAAAAGAAGAACTTAATAATTTTCTCTCAGAAAAATTTGCAAAATGGTGGTTACCCGATGATTATATCTTTATTGATGAAATACCACGTACTTCTGCGGGAAAATTTTTAAAAAGACAACTTAGGGATAATGTAAACAAATATATAAAAAACAAGGATCAAAACAAAAATAAATGACAAAAGTATTTTTAAGAGATGGTTCTGTCGTTCAATTAAGAAAGATAAATAATAATAAAAGAGATAGAGAACAACTAAAAGAGCTTTTTAATAAAGCATCAAAGGAAAGCTTATATCACAGATTTTTTATTCCCGTTAAAGAAATAAGAGACGACCTAATTGATAATATGGTGCAAACTGACGAAAAAAAAGGTCTTTCTCTTATCTGCGAAATTAATAATCAAATTGTTGCTGTTGGCACTTATATAAAAACTGATGGAGAAGGAACAGCAGAAGTAAGTTTTTTTGTAGATGATAAGCTTCAAGGCCTTGGTATTGGTAGCATTTTATTAACCCAATTAGCTTATATTGCATGGATTAATGGATTTACTCGTTTTATAGCTTATGTTATGCCAGAAAACAAAAAAATGATCTACGTTTTTAAAAATAGTGGGTTTGAAGTAAGTCAAAAGTGGGAAAGTGGCGAACTTTATCTAACTCTACCACTTTATGAGACAGAACGGGTTAATTCGATAAAAGAAATGAGAGAAAAATACGCAACAGCGGCATCATTAATACCCTTCTTTAGGCCTTTAAGTATTCTGCTATTAGAAGATACAAATAACAAATATCCAAATATATATAAAAACATCTCAAATAGTGGTTATAATGGAAAAATAGTTAGGGATATAAAAGATCTAAATAATTACTCTAATCTAGACTTAGCAATATTTAATATGTCAACAAAAAAAGCTCTAGATATTATAAAATCATTAAAGGTCAAAATAAAATGTCTCTTAATTATGGGTTTTTATCATAATATAGATTTAAAAACATACAAAAACATTGATAGCCAATTAATAAATATAGTAAAAAATGCTGGTAGTAGAATTATAGGCCCATACAGTTTGGGCATAATAAACAACAAAACTAAATATATGCTAAACGCCTCTTTCATGGAGAATAAACCACATTTGGGAACACTTTCCATTGCAAGTCACTCTGGAGCACTGGGTCTATATCTAGTAGAACACTTAGATTCAATAGGAATAGGTATAAAAAACTTTGTCAGCCTTGGCAATAAAATTGATGTTTCGAGTAATGATCTAATACAATTTTGGGAAGACGATATGGACACTGAGGTAATTATACTTTACCTTGAATCTTTTGGTAACCCAGAAAAATTTACCCATCTATCTAGGCGGATCTCTAGAATAAAACCGATCATAGTTGTTAAAAGCGCAAAAAATCCAATAAGTGCCACAATATCAAAGCAAAAAAAGGTAGAATTGGCTCTAGACGACTACACTGTTAACAATCTTTTTAAACAAGCTGGCATAATAAGGGTTGAAACAATTGAAGAATTGTTTGATACAGTTAAGGTTTTTTATTCAAACAAAATACCAGAGAATGATAATATTGCAATAATATCAAATACGCCAGAGGCATCAATAGTTTTAACAGATGCTTTGAACGAAAAAGGTTTAATTAATATAAAAGACACAACACTGTTAAATTTAAATGAAGAGATTGAAGAATACATAAATAAGATAAATAAGCTATTAAACAAAAAAGATATTGATATAATCATTTTAATATATACACCACTATTTAAAAATAATAGTAAAGAATTAATTAATTCTTTAACAAATAGTTTATCAAATAATAGCAAGGCAAAACTAATTATGGTATGCATGTTAAATTCTAAGGATATACCTGAACTTATTAGTATTAATAATACAACTAAAAAAATACCCCTATTCTCATCACCTGAAAAAATAGCTAAATCCTTGGGTCACGTTATTTACTATAGTAATTATATTAAAAGACCAAAAGGTAATGTTCCTGATATTGAAGGTTTTAACCCAAGAGAGGTTAGAGAATACTTAAATAATATCATTCAGAGTAGATCAAATAATTCTGAAATATTAGCCTTAAATGATAAGGAATTAAAAAAATTTTTATTATTAATGGGTTTAGTTGACTCAAAAACCATAGAAAACAATATATTAGCATATATAAACCTATTTCTGTTAAGGGATCCCTACTATGGGCCATTATTAGGTATAGAAAGAACTTGGATAGATGATAGTTTTGAGGGTTTAGATAAATTTACACATAGGGATAAAAATATTTCCCTTATAAGACTAACACCTCTAACAAATATAGAAGCAGAAGATATAATGAACTCACTATTGCAAGGGCATGAATTTGAAAAAAACCTTAAAGATAAACTGAAAATAATATTATTAAAATTTGCAAGACTTCCAAGGGAAATACCAGAAATTAATAAAGTTATGGTAAGAAATGCACATTTATATGTTAATGATATAAAAATAGAAGATATTAAGGTAAATATAGCAAAACCCAAAATTGAGCTTTAAAAAATGAAAACTAGTACAGGGTTTTTATATCATCCATTTTTTTTGAGACATAATACGGGAAGTGAGCACCCGGAGCACCACAGTAGACTAAAATATCTTTACAGGTATATAGAAAACTCCTATCTTGTTAAAGATGGATATGTAGAGCTAATAAGAGTTAAACCAAAGGAAAATTTTGATACTATTCTACTAACACATTCAAAACACTACCTGGAACTCCTTAATGTTTATTGTAAAAGAAACAACAAATATTTTATACATCAAGACAATGCCATATGTAAAAGAACTTATGATGTAGCATTGTTTCACGCTTACTCATCTATCTATGCAGCAGATCTTGTTATGAACAATATGTTTGAAAAGATATTTATTGCAGGTAGGCCTCCTTCGCATCACGCTGGTAGAGATTACGCTATGGGTTTTTGTTTTATTAATAATGTTGCTGTAACTGCAAACTATTTAATTCATTATTGGAACTTAAAAAATATACTAATAATTGATGTAGATGTTCACCATGGTAATGGTACTCAAGACATCTTTTATAGCGATAATAAAGTATTTTATTTTTCAATCCATGAGCACCCCACTTTTCTTTTCCCTGGAACAGGTAGATACTTTGAAAAGGGTATTAATGAAGGGCTAAACTATACATTAAACTGCCCTGTGATTCCGAACATAAAAGATGACGAATATATATATATATTCAAAAAAAATTGTGAGAAAATATTAGATACCTTTAAGCCAGAAATTATTTTAGTATCTGCTGGTTATGATACTCATATTAATGATGAGATGAGCCATTTGGAATTGTCAACTGAAGGCATTACTGAAATTTATTCTTTAATAGGAAGTTATGCGGCAAAATATTGTAACGGAAAATTATTGCTCTTCCTTGAGGGTGGATATAATATTGACAGTCTATGTGAATGTGTACACAATACCTTAGAGGTTATCTCTAAAGGGGGGAAACATGTTTGTTTTTGATTGGATGACCAAAGAGGTTATAACTGTTACTAAAGACAACTCCATTGAGAAATTAACTAAATTAATGGATAAATATAAAATTAATCACTTACCTGTTGTAGAGGATAAAAAACTTATAGGTATTATCACCCGCAGCGATATAAGACAAGCTCTAATGTCTATGAAATTTGATAAAACAAAGTCTAAAGTTCACAATTTTATGACCAGTGAGGTTCTTACTATTAGTGAGTATGATACCTTAGAAGATGTTCTATTATTAATCTATGATAAAGGAATAGGTGCCCTACCTGTTATTGATAGTGATAACAATCTTATTGGGATTATAACAAGGCATGATATCTTAAAAGCATTTATTAAAATAACAGGTCTTGATAAAAATGGGACTACAATAAGATTAAAGATAAAGGATAGTTCATCTGAATTAGAAAAACTTACACATGATTTAAAAGAATCAAAGAGAAAAATTCTCTCTCTCTTTACTTTAGATACTTGTGATAACTGTAAATTAGTTTCTATTAGATTTGACTGTATTGATAAGATATATTTAGAAAATTTCTTTACTAAAAAAGGTTATTCCTTTTATAATCCATGGGAAAATTATTAGTAGGAGGTGCATTATGGAAACAGTAGATTTTAGTTTAAAAAACAAAATTGCTATAGTTACAGGGGCAAGTAGAGGTATTGGCGAGGCAATATCTAGAACATTCGCTGAATATGGTGCACAGGTTATACTTGCAAGCAGAAAGAAAGAGGGGCTAGAAAAGGTCGCAAATGATATAGTAAAAAAGGGTGGGAAGGCTATACCCTTTGCAACACATGTAGGAAAAAAAGAAGAAATAGATAAACTATTGGAATATGTTAAATCAGAATTTGGTGGATGTAACATATTAGTTAACAATGCTGCCACAAATCCACATTTTGGACCTTTAATAGATGCAGATGAAGGAGTATGGGATAAAACCTTTGAGGTTAATCTAAAAGGCCCTTTTTTTATGATAAAAAGTGTGGCAAATCTAATGAAAGAAAATAATGGGGGCTCAATAATTAACATATCTTCTGTAAATGGTATTAAACCCGGCTATTATCAAGGTATATATTCCATTACAAAAGCCGGTTTAATAATGATGACCAAATCTTTTGCATTGGAATTAGGATCATTTAATATTAGGGTAAATACTATTCTACCTGGGCTTACTGAGACAAGATTTGCAAAAACTCTCTTTGAAAATAAAGAATTTTATGATATTTTTGTCAAAAATGTTCCTTTACAAAGGCACGCTAAACCAATTGAAATTGCAAGTGCAGCATTATACCTAGCATCTGACGCTTCTAGTTTTACAACAGGCTCATGTATAGCATGTGATGGAGGCTACCTAATATAAATGTCAGTAGAGCAAATTTTAGATAATATATACAAAATTGAGGTGCCACTGCCTAGAAACCCCCTAAGGAGTATAAATGATTATCTCATAAAGGATAAAACCAAATCTATATTAATAGATACAGCTATGAATATGGAGGAATGTTCAGAAGTATTAATTGAAGCTCTAAATTCACTAAATATTGATTTTCAAAACTTAGACCTAATTATTACCCATATGCACGCTGACCATGCTGGACTATTGGGCTTAATAAAAGAATTGTCAAAAAACAAGGCTAATATATATATGTCAGAACTAGATGGTAATATTTTAAATGATATAAGTACATGGGATAAGATGCACAAAATTCTTATGAAAAATGGCTTCCCAGAAGAGCTTTTAGAAAAAGCAATACTTAAGCATCCAGGACATATGTTTTCCCATAAAAGTAAGTTTAGTTTTATCCCCCTCAATGAAGGAGACTCAATATCTATTAATAAATATAACCTAACCTTTGTTTCAACACCTGGCCATACGCAGGGTCATATATGTATATATGAAAAAAATAATAATATATTGTTTTCAGGTGACCATATCTTAGATGATATAACTCCAATCATTGCAATTGAAACAAGTGAGGATATAAACCCATTAGATAACTATATGAAAAGTCTTGAGAAAATATCTAATTATAATATAAATCTCGTATTACCAGGTCACAGGAAAATTATCACGGATATTAATAAGAGAATCGATGAGATAATTAAGCACCATTATAAAAGATTAAATGAGATAGTTAATATACTAAAAAACAATAAAGTTGCTATGAGTGCCTATGAAATGGCCTCTCAAATGAGCTGGGATATTAATTATAGTGAATGGGGGGATTTTCCGATAGCACAAAAGTGGTTTGCGACAGGCGAAGCTGCATCACATCTTGAATATTTATATCAAAAAGGTGAGATTAAGAAAAAATATAATAACAATAAAATTTATTATTATATATAATATTTACATTTTTTTATCAAAAAAACTTTTCCTTTTTTTAGTGCCGTAATAGCTTTTAATAATGTTGCTTTTTGTACCCTTCTTCTTAATCTCATCATTTAATAAAGTTTTTTTATGCTCTAATAATTTTTCAATATGCTTATTTAAATCTAAGGCTAAATTTATAATTTCATAACATTTATTATCTAAAGATTTCTTGTTATCATCTATTATCTGGATAAACTGGTTAAAGTAATTTTTGTAATAATTTACTGTTTCAATTAATTTCTGATTATCTTCTATATTATAGAGCTTATCAGAATGTGCCTTTAGCTCTTTATATATATTTAACAAATCATGATAAACTTTATCCATCTAAACTGAGTAGCTAATTTTCTTATTCTCCTTATTCTGTCCATCCACTGTATTTATACTAATAGCTTTCTCCCAAGCACTTTTAAGCTCCCTAAATATATTAATCACCTCTTTCACATCTTCTACATGATCTTTTTTAATGTTAGCTTGCTTTAATTTCCAAAGGGAGTATTCATATAATTGATATAAATTTTTTGATATATCCCCTGCCTCCATATTCAAATGCTTTATTAACACATATATTATTTCTTGGGATTTTATCAATTGCTCATGGGTGGCAGCTACATCTTTTTTTTCAATATAAGATGAAGCTAAATTTAATGTTTTTAAAAGCTTATCATAAATAAGTAAAACTAACCTTTCTTTTGGTGAGCTTAAAATCTCATTTTCAAAATATTTACGTAGATTCCTATTTTCCATAATCTATCCTCTCATAATTATAATATTATGCTGCAGTTGCTGAATTCATGCTACTTATCATATTATTTATATATGCACTCTGAGACTGCATTTCTCCAATTTGTTCTTCCATAACAGAAAATTGTTTCCAAAGGCGGTTTAACTCTTGATCAACTAAGCGTTGTTGTTGTTCCATCTTTTTTGAAATATCCTCGATTTCTCTATCTATTGCACCACCTGTTTTAATTTTATTAGCAATAATACCTGTTGTTGAATTATACTTATCTATCACATCATTAAGAACATCTGCTAATCCTTTATCATCTTGTGAACTACCTGCAAAAAAATTATAAACCTCTCTGCTGTTATTCTCTAAAGCATCTACCAACTTAGTATTTAATTCTAGTTCTTCTTTTATAACTTCTTTATCCGTAGAATCTGTGACTAAATAGGGTTTTTTACTATAATCATTGTTATTTACAAACTCTATCCCTAAATCCTGCAATGTATTAATACTATTGTCTTTTGAATCATAGACAAAAGTTAAAGCATTTCTAATATCATTGTATAACATATCTAGTTCATTACTTTTTCTTACAATTTCATTTTTATTTAGCTCCTCCCATCTCTCCGTATACTCATCAATTTCTCTATCAGTCATACTTTGTCTATCACTTTCACTTAAAGGCTCTAAATTCTCCTTCTCACTATCAGTAAGTCTTCTATATTGTAATCTTTCCACTAATTTATTGTAATCACTGATAAAGGTTGCTAGCTCATCAATGGTTTTATCAACGCTACTTTCTATAGTTATCTCTACTGGTTTACTTGTTACATCTTTAATATTTAACGTTACACCTTTTAACACATCCTTGATTTCGTTTGTATCACTTCTATATTCTTTACCATCAACAACTACTATAGCATCCCTACCCTCACTACCAACTTTAGTTTCTACATTAATATTATCTAACAAACCAATCTCTTTAAAAAAATTACTGCTATCATCACTTGAACCAATAGTAATTTTTTCTTTATTGTCAGATTCAATGATAAATTTTTTCGTATTTGAATCATACCTAGCAGTTAATCCACTATCTAAATTGTTTATTTTATTAATGAGACTATTTAAAGAATCATCATTGCTTACATAAATTTTTTTACCCTCAATCGTAATAATTCCGCTTTCATAACCATCCAAAGCTAAAGATAATTTCTCATCAGGCGAGATATTCAATTCCACCTCAACTTTTGCCCCTTCAGCTAACTGTTTAACCTCTACCTGATGTATACCAGTTTCTGCATCCATAGTAGTTGTAACATCAACGATGGAGCTCATATTGCTTTTTCCTATTTTAGTATTAAACGTTCCCTCTAAATTAAGCCTAATTGCATCAGTCTCTAGCATTCCTAAGCTCTCGTTAATTTCCTGATAGGTTTCTTTTTCTAAGCCTTTTAGATCAAGTTCTTCTTGATATCTCTGAATAGGTTTTTTTGCATTGGCAACTAATTGGTCAACTATTGCATTTGTATCTAAACCGCTCATTATTCCGCCAACTGCCAAATCATTCATATGAGCACCTCATTTTAGATATCGACTATTTAATAAAAAACTTAATAAAAAATATAAGTAATAATTAAATAATTGAAATTATATATTCAATAAAATATTATGTAGATTAAAATACTTCATTATGACAAAAAGAACTTACAAAAAATTATTAATCTATGATTTTGACGGGGTTATTGTTGATAGCAAAGAAGCGGTTTTTAAATTTTATGATATAATCTGCGAAAATTTTAATCTAAAGAAATTTGATAAAAGCAATAAAAAGCTAGTCGAGAAGATATTAATGCTTACAACAAATGATGCACTAAATCTTTTGACTGATGATTCTGAAATTATTTCGAACATAAAGTCATTTATTAGAAAGAAAAATTTTGATGAATTAATAAACTATATGAAACTACAACCCAATTTAATAAAGGTATTGAAAACACTTAAGAATCAAAATATAAAACTCTCTATTTTTACTAATAGAGGTATATCAGTTTATAAAATACTTACTCACTTCAACATCCACATTTTCTTTGACTATATTGTAACATCTAATGATATAAAAGAGCCAAAACCATCACCTGAGGGACTCATAAAAATACTTAAGTACTTTAATATTCAAAATTATAATGCTTTATATATAGGTGATTCGGTAGTTGACGAATTAGCAGCAGAAAAAGCTTCTATTCCATTTATTTCTTATAAAAATAATACAACCCTTAATGATAATATAATTAATAATCACAGCGAGATATTTAGATATCTATAAAATAAAAACAACTAAAAATAAATCTTAATTTATTTTATATAATTACCCAACAAATCATCGAAAAGGTTTGCTGAAGACCTCAAATACTTAAAGTCCTCACCCCATTTTAAATTTTTAGCTTGCATTAATACATGAAAATTTGATCCAAAACCGACATCTGGCATTATTAAAGACTTTATAGAAGCTTTTTCTAAATCAGATTTAGCATTTTCTATTTCTTCTAAAATAGAACTCAATAAAAGATATTTCCACTGCTCCATAAATGCCAAGCAATCTAAATTAAATAATTTACCGTATTCAATCAAAGCTGAGAAATCAACAAAGGCCGTTATATCTTGATAACCTATGCGTTCAAAAAAATTATTATTTTGGGTGTGCTTAAAATAACACGTTACTGTACCATCCATTCTAAAAGAGCTATATAGTTGCTTTGCTAAAAAACCATAATCAATAGTTAGAATAAAACCCTTGCTAATTAGTGAAGAAAGTCTCTTTAAAAATGCTAGGGCATCTAAATTTATATCAGCAATCTGTTTATTTTTTAGATTTATACTTAAATACTCTAAATATTCTTTTAATGCGCTAGTTGATAAATTATCGGGAAAAAATTGTAGTTTATCATTATGATCTACAACATATAATTCTTTATATTCTCCATCAATATTAATTACTCTATGAACAGGAAATGCATCAATCAATTCATTGGAGAAAATTACACCCTCAAACTCGTGCAAATCATCTAAATTGCACCATAATACCCTACCTTTGTGATTACTTAAAACGTCCCTTTGAACGCCTATAAGATACTCACTTCTCTCAACAATTATATAAGTTAATGAATTATATAGCTTATTATCTACATCTTTAATAAAATCCAATATATCCTTTGCTAAAAAACCCCTACCTGCACCTATCTCTATTAATTGTGGTTTTAGCTTAAAATAGTCTATTACATATATTAAACTTTTGGCAATAGATCTTCCAAATGCAAAGGAAGCATCCACTGATGTATAATAGCTACCTGTTATACCAAAAGGATTTTCCTTTTGATAATAACCTAATTTTGGATGGTAAAGGGCTGTTTCCATAAAATCTCTAAAAGTTATTTTACCAGTTTTTTTAATCTTATTTTTTATTATTTCCTTTAGCTCATCCATAAAACACCTTAACAATACTATTAATTAACTGTAAAATGTAAAACTATCCTAACCTTATCAACACTATCATAATCAACTGCTGCAAAACGTATATTTTTTACAAAATCTAATGCTATTTTTTCAATCTCATAAGCTGATCTATTAACAAAAGAAATGTTATAGGGGACACCTTCTTTATTTATATTAAATTCTAAAATTAAATCTGTATTCCTTGGCAATGAAAAATCACTTTTCTTCTCTGGTATATAAACAATCTTCCTCTCCCTGTTAGTCATCTCTTTTATTTCAAAAAAACTGTTTTTAACAACCTCTTTTGTTTTATTGTCTTTTATTTCTTTGATATTATTATTTTCTATACTCTCTATTTCTTTTTCAATAGCAGTAAAAAGGCTTCCCTCATCAACTTTTACCTCTTTAGAGTGTAGCACACCTATTTTAGAGGGTGTAATTTCTATTCTATTACTTAACAACGTCTCTGGTAATTCAATCTTTGGTCTAGCTATATTCAACTCCTCTTTAAGTTCTTTCTCAAAGGGTATTTTTTCGCGAGTTTTTCTTGTAATCTTTTTCTTAGGCTTTTCTTTAATCACCACATCTATTTCTTTTTCTTTTTTTATATTTATAATTAGATCATAATTAAAAAATGATAGAATAATTATATGGATAATAGCTGATATTACAAACAAAAAGCAATATCTTAAGATTACATTCATTCTTCCAATACAGATATGGTAAACTTCTCAAATCCACTCTTCCTTGATTGATCCATTACATACACCACAGTACCATGGGTGGCATCTTTATCTGCTTCTATAACTAAATTTGCTGTTTTATTCTTCTTCCATAGATTTTCTAAGATTAAAGGCAAGCTCTCTCTCTCAATAGGTTTTCCATCTACATATATCCTATCTTTATTATCAACTGTTATAATTATATTATCCTTGGTTGCAGCTTTATCGCTTGTTGCTTTTGGTAAATTAACCTTAATAGATGAAGTGTACTTCATAGTTGTTGCTGACAACATCAAAAATATTAAGAGCAAAAAAACTATATCAATTAAAGGTGTTAGATTTAATTCAAATCCATTACCCTTATCATCTTTACCTTTAAAATTCATTTTATTCACCTTTAAATATTGCATTTATTATATAAGAAGTTTGTTTTTCCATTAAATGAATAACCTGTTCAGATCTAAATTTAATAATATAATAAAAAATGATTGATATAATGGCAACTGGCAGGCCCGCTGCAGTTGTTAATAACGCTTCTGATATACCACCTGCTAATGGTTGTACATTGCTCATTCCATGCTGAGATATTGCTATAAAAGTCTTAACCATACCAACGACAGTTCCAAAAAAACCTAGAAGAGGGGCTAAATTAGCTATAATCTGTAAGGTAGGCAAATATTTTTCTATTCTCCTACCTTCAGTTCTCCCTGTCTCCTCAGCTACCTCTAATAATCTACTAATAGGAAGATCTACATTATTTAAAATTTCTTTGGCTATTACTGATATTGCAGATTTATTGTTATCACATAAAATTTTTGCCTCATCAAAGGATTTCTCATTCAATAATTTCAAAAGTTTATCTGTAAAGTCTTTGGGAACATATCTTTTTGGCCTTAGAAAAATAATTCTCTCTAAAAACATAGCAAGTGCTAATACAGATAAAAAAACGATAGGATACATTATTACTCCGCCAGCTTTAAATAGTTCAATCATTTTTACCACCTTTCATAAGTTTTTTTACTTTTTTGGCATTATCTAAATCATTTAAATTTTTATATATATTATACGCCCTCTCTAAAGCTTTTTTTGAAAATTCGCTACTCTCTTTTAAATAATAACCATTTAGATAATTAGATGCTGCTGTCTTTAAATCATTTTTACCCTCTAATAATTTTCCAAATATATAATACCCTGCAGCGGCAATATCAGGGTCTTTATATTTTTTAAGTTTTGTAATAAAATCAACATGTTTTGGAAGTTCTTCCATGTTAACTAAATCAAGATACCTAATCATTCCCTTGGTATACAATCTATCATTTTTTTCTTTAAAATAATTACAAGCTTCATACACTATATCTTTGTCATTAGAATACTCTATTAATTTTTTATAACTAATTTCAGTATAAGGATTATTATTTAATTCAATTAATTTTTTGTAATTATCAACTGCGCTTTCAAACTTTTCTGTAGCCTCATAACAAGTAGCTTGTATAAATAAAGCATCTATATTTTTAGGAGCAATATCCAATACATAATTTGTATCAACAATACACTCGTCATTTTTCCCAATTTTATTAAACAATTTTGCCCTTCCCAAATAAACATCATTTAAATACTCAGAATTCTTAAAATTATCTAAGAAATAATTGATCAATCCAATTGTAAAGTTAACATTATCATCTAATGATCTATTTATTAATCGAAGCACTAATAGATCCTTATTATCAAAATTATATCTTTTAATAAGTGATAAACTCTTTTCAATATATTCTTTATCTTTATATAATCTATCATAAATATTTATTATGCTAAAAATCACATCATAGCGGTATTTTTCATAAGTTAACAATTCATTAAATATGGAAAGAGCTCTATTATATTCTTTCAAAGAATATAATGATTTAGCTCTTATTAACTTAATATAGGGATCATCATCTTTATTGGATATATCTATTACCATTTTATAATCCCCAGATAAAAACAGGTATTTTACCGCTTCTTTTCTAAAATCAGAAAGCTCCCTATATTTTCTAAATATCTCTAAAGCACTATCTTTCTTATCCAGTTTAAAAAATGTCAACATTAAGAGCTTATCACTTTCAGCAGTTGGTTTTTCTATATTTTTTAACATTTGTAATGATTTATCATATTTTTTTGTATTGTAGTAATATACAGCCCTATAATATGCTCTCTTATCAGGCTCTAAACCATCTATAATTTTTAACATCTTAGTATAGTCCTTTTTTGATATATAAGTTCTTGCTTTTAAATCTAAACAAAAATCTTCCTTGCAGTCACTAATAACAATTAAGGTTTTATTGATATCATTTTTTATAAAATAGATATTGCCCAACAAATATTTTGCAACAGCTAGTTTTTCACCATGAGCCGACTCCATATTTAAATATCTTGTTAGATAGTATATAGCCCTATCCATATCTTGATTAGCATAAGCATAACCTAAATAAAAATAACTGTTTGATACAAGTGCAGGGTTAAAGGCAATTCTCTGCAAAAATGTTGACGCACTCAAATAGTCATTTTTTTCTAGTAGATATAACCCTGAATAAAAATAAATATAATCTTTATAAGATCTATCTTTAAAATTAACTGAATCCATAAAAGCTAGATCAATCTCTGGATAATATTTATCTAGATATAAAAAAACTAAGTTTAGCTTATTTCTATCTTCTTGCAGCCTGTTTATACTTCTTTCTAACTTTGTAACATTATTACCCGCTATTGCGATCCTACCATTAAAATAGTTAATCATTTCACTATCACTTAAATTAACAATAAGATTCTTTGCTAATTCCATCTTACCAATATTAATAGCTGCATCAATTATAAAAAAAATACTCTCATTATCAGCAATATCTATATAATCTAAAAGAGTCTTATATTCTTTTTTATAATAATAGGCTATTATTTTAAACTTATTAAAGATATTATTTTTAGAGATATTCTGAGTATTTTTGTCCACTAACTCAATGATTTCATCAAACCTATTTCTATCCAACAAAACCTTCAAAACTATATATTCACTAAAAGGGGAAAATCTAACTATATCTTCTTTTACTGAAAGTATACGATCATAATCGTGTATATCATATAGATATGAGAATAACACATCTTGTGAATACAAAGAAAATTCATCGTTATTTTTTGATAAATCTTCTAAATAATTTAATGCTTGATTTGTATTGCCTGTCATTTTAAGTGAAAATGCATATAAAAATTTAACTTCATTATAATATTCGGTATCTTGTAATTTATCACCATAATTTTCAAATCCACTTATAACAGCAAAGTAATCTCTCTCTAAAAACTTTTTTACTATATAATTTCTAAAGGCTTTATCCCCGACAAATAATGAAGAAAAATTTGTGAGAAACTTACCTGAAAACATCAATCCTGGCTTTTCAGAAGTATATTTACTTTCTTTTAATGATTCAGCTTCGATATTGATTTTTTTAAGATATGTATCAAAATCTGTTTTTTTATCATATTTTAAGTTTATCGATGCAAAAGATGGCCCAACATAATAATTTGTTATCTCTTTTCCGTAGAAAGATATATCTGGTATTTTAATATCAGCAAATAAAGGCCTTAAATAAAGTAAAATACAAAAATATAATATAAAAAGTAGTAACCTAGTTGGCATCCACTTAAAAATTAAAATGCCCAACCTCTTTTTCTCGAAGCTGTTCATATACCTTATAATCACACATATCATAATGGAGAGGTGTTACACTTATAAAACCTTCTCTTACAGCAGTATCATCAGCATTTGGATCGCTTACAATAATATTTTGTTCGCCAACCATCCAATAATATACATTTCCTTTTGGGTCATATCTCTTTTCAAAAGTATCAAGATATTTAGTCTTTCCCTGAATAGTCCACTTCCAACCTTTAATCTCATCTTTTTTTAGAGGTGGAACATTCACATTAAAAGTTACACTATTGTCTATATCCATATTATAGATATATTCAGCAAAATACGCTGCAAAGGAGGCCGCTATACTAAAATCGGTATATTCTATAGAGGCCAAACTCATAGCTATAGACTTCACACCTAACATAGACCCCTCTGTAGCAGCTGAAACTGTACCGGAATATATTATGTTATTACATAGATTTGCACCATGATTAATGCCTGAAACAACTAAATCAATTTTATCCTTAATAATATCTGAAAAAGCCAACTTAACACAATCTGCTGGTGTGCCATCAACGCCTATGCCAAAATATTTATCTTTTCTATAAACCTCGCTTATTTTTAAGGGATTGTTTATTGTAATAGCATGGCCAACTGCAGATTGCTCAGTTATTGGTGCTACTACATATACCTCTCCAATGCTCTTCAATGAACTATATAATGAGTAAATGCCCTCTGAATAAATCCCATCATCATTGGTTACTAATATTTTCATATATACCTTTTTTAATTATTTTATTATTATACAAAAGCATTAATTATTTCAATCTCTAAAATAATAATTATATGTATTATATACAATCAAAAATTATAATACAGGTGAAATTGTTCTGCAAATACCTTCGAAAATTCTTTTAATATAAGCCCTTTTTGTAAAATCTTCATAATATACTTTCTTTGATACATCTAGATAATCTTGAACTATCTCATCAACTTTCTTAACAAAATTATATGAATAGATAATAATATTCAATTCAAAATTTAACATAAAACTTCTCGTATCCATATTGGCAGTTCCCAAGGTACACCAGTCATTATCAATAACGATAATCTTTGCGTGTAACATAACATCTTTTGTTTCATATATCTCAATGCCAACTTCTAACAAATCCTCATAATATGATCTACCGGCATAAGCAACTAAAGGATGATTATTATAACCTGGCAATATTAATCTTATTTTCACTCCCCTCATAGCAAGATTCCTTAAGAGTTCCATTAATGGCTGATCGGGAATTAAATAAGGTGTAATAATATCTATACGCTCCTTTGCTAGGGATATAGCAGTATATAATGTATTATAGATAAGTGGTATCTTTTGGTCTGGACCCGAAGAAATAACCTGTACAGTAGTATCACCTCCAACTTTACGTTCATGTTTTCTTATAAGTTCTTGCAAATTTTCATTAGTAGAAAAATACCAATCCCTTGCAAATACCTCTTCAACCTCATGGACAGCATCCCCATAAAAACGAGCATGAATATCATACCATTTACTCTGATTAAAGACTTCGCCAATATATTCATTCCCTATATTCATCCCTCCAGTATAACAAACCTCACCATCTACAATTGCTATTTTTCTATGATTTCTAAAATTTAGTTTTAAGAATGTCTTTAAACTAAAGGGCGATAAAAATACGCCAACCTTACCACCGGCCTTAACAAGAGGCCTCAAAAACCCTCTCCTTATACTAAGCCCCATAGCCCCAATACCATCATATAAAAAATATACCTTTACTCCTTCTGAAGCTTTACGAGCAAGTAAATCTATAAAATATTTCCCAGTTTCATCCTGTCTAAAGACATAGTATTCAAGAAATATATAATATTTTGCCCTCTTTATATCATCAATAAGTCGGTTATATTTATCTCTGGCACTTGTAAAAATCTCAAAGTTTGAACATAATGTGGGACTACAATTTGTTACCTTTAAAATCATTTGCCCCTTTTCATTCTTCTCAAATTCTTCTAACTGATTATAATATCTGTATATATCAATATTTACGTCTCTCTTAAGTTTAACATCCACCATCATCTTTATTGTTGGGTAGCCAAAAATAAAATATAGTAAAGCGCCAATATAAGGGAATACTATAACAATTAAAAGCCAGGAAAGTGTTGCCCTTGCTTCTCTTCTACCTGATAGAATCATAAGAATAACAACAACTGATATTAAGTGACCTATAAACTGAATTGATGGTTCAAAATAGATTAGCATTTATAATACTTACCCTGATATAGATTATTCTCTAACATAAATTTTTTTAATTTATTTAAAAATGATGTTGTGTTTATAGGCCATTTAGGGGATATCAATAATTCACTATTAGATGCACCAACTAATCTAGATATTATTACATTTTTTGGCAATAATGTTAACGATTGTGAAACAAGTTCAATATAATCATCTTCTTTTAATAATATTAACTCACCGCCATTATAATAATCAGCTAATTTTGTATCTTTAACAACCTGCAGATGATGAAATTTTATACTATCTATTTTAAGACTTGATAAATACTTTACTGTTTCATACATCATCTCATAAGTCTCATTTGGTAAACCAAATATAATATGTACACATACTTTAATGCCCCTCTTCTTAGCCTCAAGGTATGCCCTTTCAAAATCAAGCAAACTATGCCCTCTATTTATAAATCTTAAGGTTTTATTATGCATACTCTGTAAGCCTAACTCTAAAAAGAGATCATAGTCTTTACTCAACGAAGATAAATAATCCAGTTTTTCACTGTTAACAACATCTGGTCTTGTTGCAATATAAATACCAACTATACCACTATCTATAAGAGATGACTCGATTTTTTCCTTTATTAAATCAATATCCCCATAGGTGTTCGAATTTGCCTGGAAATAGATAATATATTTATTTATACCCTTTTCTTTTAACCTTTTTATACCATTTAATACCTGCGTTTCTATATCAACACCTTTAGTAAAAACATAAGCATCACTATTACAATAAATACATCCACCATACCCTTTTGACCCATCCCTATTAGGACAGCTAAAACCTGCATCAACTGATATCTTATATGCTTTTTCTCCAAATTTATCTTTTAAATAATCACTCAATGAATAATATAGTTTTTTCAATTATTACAGCCTTAATATTAGCTTAAAAACAGTTAATTTAGTATAACATAATATATAAAACATTGCAATTTCACCATTTCTGCTATAGGATAAATTATATATATTACATAAAAAGAGGTTAAAAATGGCTATATCAAATGATTTGTTGGAGATATTGGTTTGTCCTAAATGCAAAGGTAAAATAAGATTGTCTAAAAACAAAGATTATGTTGTTTGTGAAAAATGTAAACTCCTATATGAGATAAAAGAAGATATACCAATAATGTTGATAGATGAAGCAAAAAAAGCTGAAAATATAGAAAATATTTAACACTAAAATAGGTATACCTCTTTTGATCAATTCAGAAAAATTATATATTTAACTACCACCAAAATTGCTGTTTAAAAATATCTAAATTAATTATAAGATAAATCAAATTAGAATAAGATTTACAAAGAAAAAAAGATTTATTTCAAAGTAAAAAAAGATAAAGGAGGCTATTCTATGGAGATTTTAACAAACGAACAAATGGCTCAAGCAGATAAAATCACAATTGAGGAATTCGAATTGCCTTCAATTGTTTTGATGGAAAATGCTGCAAAATCATTGTTCCAAGTTTTTCAATCACTAGAAATTCCAACAAATAAAAATATCGCCTTGATTATTGGAAAGGGAAATAACGGTGGGGATGGTTTAGCTCTAAGTAGATATTTAATAGAATATGGCTATAATACAACAATATATATATTAGCAAAAAAAGATGAACTTAAAGGTAATCCACTACATTATTACAAATATTTAACCCATCAACCATCAAAGCTAATACATCTTAATGAATCAAGCATTTCAAATGTCAATTTTTTCGAATATGATATTATATTTGATGGAATTTTTGGTACTGGTTTATCAAGACCAGCTGAAGGCTTTTATAAAATTATTATAGAAAAAATCAATCAAAGCAAAGCAACTATAATATCCATTGATATTCCAAGTGGACTATCAGGAAACACATCAAGCATTATAGGAGAACATATCTATGCTGATTATACAATAACCTTTTGTAGACCAAAGATTGTTCACACAATGTACCCCTCTAGAAAGTATTGTGGCACAATATATGTCACTGATATATCCATACCGGATAATGCCGTTACAAAAACAACTCCAAATTTATTTTTAATAGATAAAGATAATCTTCCAATAATCAAAAAAAGAGAGTTAGATGCTCATAAAGGACATTTTGGGCATACCGTTATCATTGGAGGCTCACTCGGTAAAACAGGAGCTGCAATACTTGCAAGTATGTCAGCCTCAAGAATTGGTGCAGGATTGACAACATGTGTTATTCCAAAAAAACTAAATAAAATAATTAAATCTACTTTGATAGAACAAATGTCTTTCCCAGTTGGTAATAAAGATTACTTCACTAAAGAAGAAGCTCAAGAGGTTATAAACTTTATAAGTGATAAAAGTGTTGTTGCAATTGGGCCAGGTATTGGTAGAAATGAAAATACTGGCAATTTTGTAAAAGAAATAATTAAAAATAGCAATAAACCATTGGTAATTGATGCAGATGGTTTAAATTTGCTAGATAAAGAGATATTGAAAGACGGATATTTAAGAAATAGAGCTATTTTAACCCCCCATATTGGTGAATTCTCAAGGCTAATTAAAAAAACAAAGGATAATATCCTTTCAAATAAAGTAGAATTAGCCCAAGATTTTGCAACAAGATACCAACTAATTTTAGTTTTAAAAAGCGCAGATACTTTAATTGCAACACCTGATGGCACATGTTATATAAATATAGAGGGAAGCCCTTCACTTTCAAAAGGAGGATCTGGAGACTGTCTTACAGGCATGATAGCTGGTTTTATTAGCCAAGGGTATTCTCTTAAAGATTCAGCTATCCTTTCAACCTTTATAATGGGTAAAACTGCAAAATATTTAAGTAGTAAATATAATGAAAATACTATATTAACAAAAGATATAATTAATAATCTATGGGTTATACTAAATGAAATTACACTATATCAGCGAGAATATAGAGGATACAAAAAAGATAGTATCAAAGTTATTTAACAGAATAATAGATAAAAAAAATCTATTATATGGGGAGTTGGGAAGCGGTAAGACCACCCTGGTAAAACACTTTGCAGAATTAGCTGGCTTAAAAAACAGTGTAACAAGTCCAACCTTCAATATATTACAAACATATAAATGTAAGCTAACAACTATATACCATTTCGATCTATATAGAATCGACTCAATTGCTGAATTAGAAGAAATCGGTTTTTTTGAATATGCGTTTATTGATAATGCAACAATCTTTATTGAATGGGCTAATAAATTTAACTTAGAGGAGATATTTGATTGTATAAATAAAATATATCTGTATATTTTAGAAACAAATAGGAGAAAAATTGAGGTTTATACAAATGACTTTAACACCTAAATACTGTCCTTATTGTGGTAAAAAATTGATAGAAGAATTAGATTCTACTGAATTAATAGTGGATAATACCAAGTGGGTAATTAATCACTATGAATGTCAATCTTGCCTGGAAGTTTTTGATAAAATAAATATAGAGGATGAAGATTTTCTAGATGAAAATCAAAACAATGAAAAGGAGTTGGAATGAAAGAACTACCTACAAAGATAAACCCAAAAGAATATGAAGAGGAGATATATAAAAAGTGGCTTAAAAATAACTATTTTGAAACTAATCCAAATACTAACAAAACCCCCTACAGCATTGTAATACCACCCCCTAATATAACAGGTTCCCTTCATATGGGTCATGCCCTTAATGTGACGTTACAAGATATTTTAATTAGATTTCATAAATTAAATGGATATGAAACACTCTGGATCCCAGGGATGGACCATGCAGGAATTGCCACACAAAATGTTGTTGAGAGAAAATTATTAGAAAAAAGTATAAAAAAAGAGGATATAGGCAGAGAAAAATTTATTGAAGAAGTATGGAGATGGAAAGAAGAATCTGGTGGTACTATTTTAAATCAATTAAAACGTCTAGGGGTAGCATGTGATTGGAGCAAAGAGCGCTTTACTATGGACGAAGGATTGTCTAAAGCTGTTCGAATAGTATTTGTTCACCTTTTCAAAGAAGGCTTAATATATAGATCTAACTATATGGTTAATTGGTGTCCAAGGTGTTTAACAGCTATCTCAGATCTAGAGGTAGAATATCATGAAATAAAAGGAAAACTTTATTATATTAAATATAAACTAGCCAACAATAATAATTATTTAGTTATTGCAACAACTAGACCAGAAACAATACTAGGTGATACAGCTATCGCAGTAAATCCTAAAGATGAAAGATATAAAGCATATGTTGGGGATTATGCAGTAGTTCCAATAATAAAAAGAAAAATTCCCATAATTGCAGATGAACGGGTTGATAAAGATTTTGGAACAGGGGCGCTAAAAATAACACCTGCCCACGATCCGGTTGATTTTGAAATTGGAAAAACCCATAGTTTAAAGGAAATAAACATATTTGATAAAGAGGGATACATTAACGAAAACGGTGGAGAGTTTAAATCACTATACAGAACTGAGGCAAGAAAAAAAATTGTTGAGAAACTAAAAAAGGAAAATCTAATTGCTAAAATAACAGATTATGAACACAATGTGGGACATTGTTATAGATGTAGAACTCAGATTGAGCCACGAATTTCTCTGCAATGGTTTGTTAAAATGAAACCGTTAGCTGAAGAAGCAGTAAACGCCGTAAAAAAAGGCCAAATAAAAATAATTCCAAATAACTGGGAAAAAACATATTTTGAGTGGATGTATAATATAAAGGATTGGTGCATTTCAAGGCAAATATGGTGGGGCCATAGAATACCAGTGTGGTATTGTAAAAATTGTAATAAAATAAATGTAGAGGTTGAAAAGCCAACAAAATGCACATATTGTGGCTCAAATACTCTAGAACAAGATCTAGATGTTCTAGATACATGGTTTTCCTCTGCACTATGGCCTTTCTCAACTATGGGATGGCCAGAAAATACTCCTATATTTAAGAAGTTTTATCCTACAAACTGCCTTGTCACAGGATTTGATATACTCTTTTTTTGGGTTGCACGCATGATTATGATGGGATTAAAATTTACAAAAAAAGTACCCTTTCGTAATGTCTATATACACGCATTAGTTAGAGATATTGAAGGAAATAAGATGAGTAAATCTAGAGGAAATGTGATAGATCCATTAACAGTTATAGAGAAATATTCTTCAGATGCTTTAAGATTTACACTAACTGCTTTAGCAGCACAAGGCAGAGACATAAAATTATCTGAGGAACGCATAGAAGGCTACAGAAATTTTATGAATAAAATTTGGAATGCATCAAGATTTGTTCTGATGAATAAAAATATAGAGAATAAAGATATAAAGGATCTTATTAATTCTATAGAAATTGAGGATAAATGGATTATTTCTATCTTCTCTAAAACGGCAAAAAAATTCAGTGATTATATCAAAAAATATGAATTCGATTTGGCGGCTATGACTATTTATAATTTCTTCTGGCATACATATTGCGACTGGTATATTGAAATAACAAAATATAGAATCTATAAGAATATTAAAAAAACTGAAGCCTTAACTGTCGCAACCTTCATATTAGAAAAATCTTTAATTTTGCTACATCCAATAATGCCATTTATTACTGAATATATTTACAATTTATTAGGGACAAAAGAGAGCATATTTAAAGAAAACTACCCTGAGAACATCCAAACTTTTGACAAGGAAGAGGAATACACCAATAAAATATTTGAAATAATTACAATGATAAGAAATATTAGAGGGGAATATAATATTAAACCTTCAATTAAGCTAGATGCATATATTAAATATTACAATGATAAATATAATAATATAGTTAATGACAAAATAAACATTATTAAAGAATTAGCAAAAGTAGATAATATTTATATTACAAATAAAGATGAAAAAAATGCAGCAACCTCAGTCTCTCCAGATTTCCAAATATTTATACCATTAAAAGGAGTTATCAATATTGATATGGAATTAAAAAGGCTAACTAAAGAAAAAGATAAGATTTTAAAAGACTACAACCTTTATGGGAATAAATTAAAAAATAAAAAATATCTTGAAAATGCTCCAAGTGCAGTAATAGAAAAGGATAAAGCTAAGTTTAATGAGTTAAACACAAAATTAGAAAGATTAAATAAAACAATTGAAAAATTATCCCTATTTATAAATAAATAAGCTACATTTATTTATAAATTAGAAAAATTAAAACAAAAACTGGTTATATTTTGATCTATCTTCGCCAATTGAAGTTATATAGATTGCTGGTTTGTCAACAATAGGACATTTAAATTCGCATATGGCGCAACCTGTGCACTTATCAGGGTCAACTACAGGTCTTTTTATTATCTTTTCTGTATTATCCCTAGTTACAATCTGCTCCTCTTTAAAATATATTGCCTTAGGTGAAACTGGACACATTTCTTCGCAAACTGCACATTCAGTATCAAAGGCATAGGGTAAACACCTATTTTTATCTATAAAAGCTGTTCCTATTGATATCTTCTTTTTCTCTTCAAGGGTGATTTGCTTTATAGCACCTGTAGGACATACCTCAGAGCACAATTTACAGTTATACTCACAATAGCCCAATCTCCCACTACCAATAGGAGTCCACAAAGCCTCTAATCTCCCCTCTATTAGAGAAGGCTGTAAGAAATTTTGAGGACATACCTTTATACATGCTGAACACCTTAAGCACCTTGCCAAAAAGTCTAACTCTGCAAGTGCACCTGGGGGTCTTATAAGTTTAGGATTTATCCTTTCTCTATTAAAAGAATATCTAAAAAGGGATGTGGATATAATTGTCAGGCAAGCGGTAGATAAAAGATATCTTTTATTAACATCAACGCTACTTTTCCTAGTTGATAAAAAATCAAAACCCATAACATTAACGGGACATTCTTTTAGACAATTTCCAAGTAGCATACATTCTGATTTTTTAAAATTATCACTACTTGATGGATTGCTTGAGGCAAAACAACTTCTATCACATTTATAACAAGCAATGCAACCCTCTTTTTGCTTTATATTTAACAAGGATTTTGATGATATTATAGCTAAGAAAGCGCCTAATGGGCAAATAAATCTACAATAAAATCTGTATACAAAAAGATCTATAATAAACAGAGTAATGAGAATTATGCCAATGAGAAAGGTTTGCCCAAAAAAAATGTTTTCTTTACCAAAAACAGCAAAAGCTATATCACTTTCTAAATACCTTCCAAAATCACTCATCCCTAGCAATATCAGTAACTTGCCAAAATAATTAATAGCTGATTGAATAAATGGAATAATAAAAGAAACTGAACTTCTAAGTAAAAAAGTTAAGGGATCAAAAATACCAATCAAATTTATTTTAAAAATAGCCAAAATAATAAGCGAAAATAAAATATAATATTTTAGATTTTGCCATTTACTGTACTTATAATTAATATATTTAGGCTTTATTATAAATTTACTGCCAATATATGAAAAAAAGTGATGTAGAGTACCAAAGGGGCAAATAAAACCACAAAAGAACCTACCAAAAATAATAGTCAATACAAATAGAAAAAAAGAATAGATAAATACAGCTGAAATAGTACCTGTTGTTATAATAACTATTAGTGCAACTAAAGGATCAAAAGCTAAAAAATATTTTATATTTTTATCTAATTGTGGAGAGCTGTAAAATAAATCAATATTTATTGTAGTTTCAATAGCTAAATAAAAGAAAAGGATTAAAAAAGTTAGCTGTGATAGTCTTCTAATATTTACATAGAGACTATATTTATGCATTTAATTTCAAGAGAGATATATCTTTTTTATACATTGTTCCAAGTTTATTATTATGGCCAATTCTCAGATAATCTATATTGCTACAGTTAAAACCCAACAAATCAGCTGCTATAGTATCAACTGCTACCTGGTCTGTTGATATTAATATTTTATTTAGCACCCTTACATCATTTAGACTACCACCGGATGGACCATTTTTTGTTAAAATCCTTGTACAATCAACTATATTTAGCGTTGGCTTAAAAAAAGAAGCTAATTCATAAATAGATGTATCTAGCTTTTGGTGCACCTTATTCCTCTGGCCACCAATTGCACCAATCCAATTTTTCATAGCCGACGTTAATAGAGCACTCCCGTGGTGTTTGGCAACAGGCATGTTAATTATTTTATCTGCTTCTAGGAAAAATCTAAAGATCTCCCACTTTTTAATAAATTTTCCATTTATTTGAGCTTCTTCAAAATATCTACTTAATGGAAATACTACCTCAGCCCCTGATTCTACTGCTTTTTTTGCTATACCACTAATTTGATAAGCCATTCTCATATCAGCTAAGGTGTTATCAATAACATAAACTTTATCAGCCCCTGCAGCAAATAACAATTTTACAACCTTGCCAACCACCTCAGGGTTTGTATTTACTGCAAATTCAGGGCCTTTTGCAAAAGACATATTTGGTTTAATAGCTACTGTATCTCCTTTATTTATGAATTTAGTTAGTCCTCCAATAGAGTTTATTCCACGATCTATATGATTAATACAACCCTGCCCTTCTAACATTACAACATTAGATTTTATGCCATTACTATGTATGCCACCATTATTTAAAGGATATACATTAGAGATGAAAAATTTGGATATAACAATACTTTTTATTGATAAGGCTAAAAACCTTCTCCTTGTTATTGTTGACATACCCTACTCCTTTAGTAATATAATTTTTATTGATTTTAAACAAAATTAATATTATATAAATATTATGTCATTTAATAAAAAATCAACCTTCTTATTTATATTTATTCTTTTTATATTTTTTATTAAATTAGACTTTATTTATAGCTCAACAAATAAAGCTAAGGTTTCGGGCTCTAATATAATTAAAATAATAAATATTAATAATAAAAAAATACCCCTTATTAGCAATCAAAAATATATAAACAACAAAGATCAAAAAATAAGTTATACTATATCTTATATTTATAAGAAGAACACACCATCAAGGGATAAGTTAGAACGTAAAATTAAAACAATATTTAAAAAATTAAGCGTAAATGAATACTACCTATTTAAAAATGCCCCTTTTATATCATTAAAAAGTAATAATGAAACATTAAAAAAAGTATTGATTCACATTGATAAACTATTAGATATAATTTATATACAAGTTAATCCATCAAAAGAATTATTTAATAAAAAGTAATATATGTATTTATTTCTCAAAAAAAACTCATTTATTTTAATTTTATTTTTATTTTCAACTTTAAATATTTTTGCTGCTAATAACGACGATGATTATAAAATAATTGAAAGGCACATCATTTTTTGTCAAAATGACAATGAAGAGATTACAAAAAATATATCAGATTTTATAAAAAGCAAAATTTATATAAATAATAAAAAAATAAATACTAAAATAATTAATGTTTATTCCAAAGGTTTACTTTATAAATATAGGAATGCAATATTAGAAAAGGCTAATACTGAAAAACAAAGAAAAGAAAAATTAACCTATATTAATAAAAATAAAGTAAAAAAGAAATTCTATTCTTTTTTTATTCAAACGACTCAACAAAACAATAAAACAGAAAGTATATACCCATCAATAAAAATCAATGCTGAAAACTTTAAACATCTAAAAAAAGAAATAATAAAGGAACTTAAAAAGAACAATTATAACATACTTAATAACAAGAAAAATGCTGATCTTATACTAACAATTGAAATTAATAAAATTATAGATTACACCTTAATTGATTAGCAAGATTATATAAATTATATCTATCTTAAATGTTAAAAATAAACTAAATTTAATTATTTATTTTATTTATTTTTAATTTATAATAAATAAACAACAATGATTAGCAAAAGTTTAATTAAAGAGCTATCAAAATCGATAGGTAAAAACAATATTTTAACAGATCCAGTTGATCTATATAGCTACTCTTATGATGCAGCTGTTGAGAATCCTTCTATGCCTCAAATTATTTTAAAACCAGAAAATACTAATAACATAGGTAAAATTATAAGCTTATTAAATGAAGATGGGATACCAACAATAATAAGGGGGGCTGGAACTAATCTAAGTGGCGGTACAATACCAATAAATAATGGAGCTGTAATACTTACAAACAAGCTAAACCAAATACTTGAAATAAATAAGGATGATATGTATGCCGTTGTTGAACCTGGTGTTGTAACAGCCAATCTATCAAAAACATTGGAAAAATACGATTTATTCTACCCACCTGATCCAGCAAGCCAAAATGTTTCAACATTAGGAGGTAACGTTGCAGAAAATGCTGGTGGATTAAGGGGTTTAAAATATGGTGTCACTAAGGACTATGTCATGGGGCTAGAATTCTATGATACAGGAGGCAACCTTATAAAAAGTGGCTCAAAAACAGTTAAGTGCGCAACAGGCCTTAATCTGTCATCATTAATGGTTGGCTCTGAAGGGACGCTTGGAATTATAACTAAAATAATACTAAAGCTTTTACCAAAACCTGCATTTTCCAAAACAATGATGGTTGTATATAAAGATATTATAAAAGCTTCTGAAACTGTCTCTGAAATAATAGCAAATAAAATTTTACCTGCTACCTTAGAATTTCTTGATAATTTCACAATTAAAGCTGTTGAAAAATATGCAAAAATTGGTCTTCCAACAAATGCTGCAACAATATTGTTAATTGAGGTTGATGGTTTCTATGAAGAAGCTGTAAAGAAAGATTTTGATAAAATAATAAAAATATGTGAAAAGAAAGATGGGGAAGTAAGAATAGCAAATAATTTAAAAGATAAAAACAGATTATGGGATGCTAGACGCGTTGCCCTATCTGCACTCTCAATGTTAAGCCCAACAGTTATATTAGAAGATGCAACTGTAAAAAGAAGTAGAATTCCCGATATGATTAAAATAATTAATGAGATATCAAAGAAATATGATATCTTAATTGGAACATTTGGCCATGCTGGAGATGGCAATCTACACCCTACAATTCTTACAGATAAAAGAAAAAAAGAAGAAATGGAGAGGGTTTATAAGGCTATAGAAGAGTTATTTTTAAAAACTATTGAATTAGAAGGTACCCTCTCAGGAGAACACGGTATTGGTTTCTCAAAATCAAAATATTTCAAATATGAGGCTGGTGAAAGCACTATTGAGTTTTCTAATAGATTAAAACAGACGTTTGATCCAAAGAATATATTAAATCCAGATAAGTTTTTAAAGATAGTTTAATGAAAGATATAGAAGAATTAGTCTCCTTGGTTAAATCCTTAGAGGATGATTTAATTAGATGTATGAAATGTGGTTTTTGTCAAAGTGTATGTCCGTTATATACATTGACATTTAATGAAACAGATTATTCTAGGGGTAAAATTGCTACCTTAGAGGGCTTAGCCAATAAAATCATAACTGAAACAAAAACAATATCCAAAAAATTAGATAGATGTGTTACCTGTGGTAGTTGTGAAGCTTATTGCCCAAGTGGAGTAAATACATTAGATATATTTTTAAAAGCAAGGATAATTCTAGCTGAATATAATGGACTAAGCCCATATAAAAAAATTATACTTAGAAAAATATTATCAAATCCTAATAGTTTTAACAGATTTCTAAATATTAGTAGTAAGATACAAGACTTATTTGTAAGAGATGCAAACCTTTTGTTGGACACTTCATGTATAAAATATTTGCCCCTGTTAAAAGACAGGCATATAAAAAAAATAAACAAAACTCCTTTCCATGAATTAGTTAAAAAACAATCTATCCAAAATAGGGATAATCAAAAAATTAAGGCCATCTTTTTTTATGGCTGTGTTATTGATTGGCTGCTTCCCTCTATTGGACATACAACAGTTGAGGTGTTAGAGAAGTATAATATAGATTTATATATCCCAGAATACCTTATTTGTTGTGGTATACCAGCTTTAAGCAGTGGTGATATTGAAACTTTTACAAAATTATTAAAAGAACAAATTAAGCAACTAGAAAATCAAGAATTTAATTATGTAATTACCTCTTGTGCTACTTGCAGCTATACAATAAAAAAGCTGTGGCCAAAGTTTTCATACAGACTCAATAATAATGAAAGAGCTTTCATAAATAACTTTGCTACAAAAACCATAGATATTAGTGATTTTCTTGTAAATGTATTAAATATAAATAGTTATGAAAATATAGATAATAAAGAATATACTGTAACATACCATGACCCCTGTCATCTTAAAAAATCTCTTGGTGTATCAACTGAACCAAGAAGAATAATAGAGCTAGCAGGCTATTCATTAAAAGAAATGAACGAAGCTGATTGGTGTTGTGGCTCAGGAGGTACTTTTAACTTACAACACTACGATCTATCAACTAACATTGCAAAGCGTAAATTAAATAATATAGATCTTGTAAACACAGATATTGTTGCCACATCATGCCCTGCATGTATATTACAAATTATAGATCTTGCATCACAATATAAAAAAAGTTATAAAATAAAACATGTTGTAGAGCTATTAAAATAAATATTTAGGAGGTCAACATGATGGATGAAAAAGAGTTTATGCAAAACATCACTGAATTAGCTGTTAAATCTGAAGATATTAGAAGCTTTATACAGCAAAATCAAAATTCCTTTAAAAGTAATAATCTAGATACTAAAACAAAAGAGTTAATAGCCTTAGGTTGTGCTATAGTTAGTAGATGTGAATATTGTATTAGGGCACATCTTAGAAATCTAATTGAAAATGGGGTTACTGAAGGAGAAATAATTGATACGTTAAATGTGGCCACTACTATGGCAGGTGGACCAGGCTTGGCATATTCTACACTTACCTATAAATTATATAAAGAAATGAAAAAATAATAGTCTAACACAGTTAAATTATTTATAATTTTCTAGTAAAATATGAGGTTGTTATGACAATACGTTTATAAATTTTTTATATTCATAACTTTTGTAATTATTTATGGAAAAAGATAATGTAAATAATAACTCATCTAATAATATAAGATTTTCTTTTATTGTTAATTTAATTTTTGCAATTATTGAAATTTCTGGTGGTATATATGCCAATAGCTTGATAATATTAACAAACGGCATACATGATTTAGGCGATAGTCTAAGCTTGAGTATATCCTGGTATTTAGAAAAAAAATCAGAAAAACCGCCTAATAATAAATTTACCTACGGGTTTAAAAGATATTCGATAATAGGTGCATTTATTAATGCATCTATTTTAATTGGGGCAACATTTTATATAATAATCGAATCAGTTAATAGGTTTTTTACTGACTTTAGATTAGATTATAAATCTATTTTAATATTTGGTATTTTAGGATTTATTTTCAATGGCGTTGCTGTTCTGAGGCTGTTACGCACTAAATCTTTCAACGAAAAGATGGCTTTATATCACCTATTAGATGATCTATTAGGTTGGAGTGCTGCTATATTAATAGGTTTAATTTTAAAAATAAATAGCAATCTAAATTTTTTAGACCCCCTCTTCTCAATTATAATCTCTATATATATCCTTTCAAAGGTCCTTAGGAATATGAAAGAGGTATTTGATGTATTCTTACAATCAGCCCCTAAAGATATCAACATTTATAATATAAAAGAGGATATCCTAAAAATTAAGAACGTTAAAGATATACACGATATACACACCTGGAGTCTAGATGGTAATTATAATATTCTTTCTCTTCATATTACAGTAGAAAAAAATTTTAATTTAGCATATTCCAATGAACTGAAACAAAAGATTAGAGATGTTCTAAATGATCACAATATAAATCACTCAACCATAGAATTTTGCAAAGAAGATGAACACTGTGATTATAAAAAATGTTTAGTAACTAAATCTTAAAATTATTATCTATAAACTTCTCTAATTTACTTTTATCAAAATTCCTTTTGTAAAGAGGCAATTTTGTTTTTTTATAGCATTCAATTTGCTCATCTAAGGGTTTCTTATCTTTCTTGTAGAATATTCCAACATAAAAGGGATCCTCAGACAATGCATATTTATATGCCTCTAGCCTATCTTCTTTGTTTATATCGCCTAAAAATTTAGTATTTTCTTTATACCATTTATATGTATTTAGCTTATTAAAAGTAACGCATTGTTGGAATATATCTACCATTGAAAAACCTTTATGTGTTATAGCCTCTTTTAAGATATTTTTTGTTTCATCTTTATATCCAATAAAGGTTCTAGCTACAAAAGAGCAATCAAGGGATATAGCAAGTGCTAAAGGGTTTATAGGAGCTTCAATAACACCCTCAGGATTACTAGAGGTTTTCATTCCTAATAATGAGGTAGGAGAGGTTTGCCCCTTTGTTAGTCCATAGATTTGATTATTATGTATTAAAACAGTTATATTTACATTCCTTCTTATGGCATGTATAAAATGACCCATCCCCTCAGCATACATATCACCATCGCCGCCTATTACAATCACATTCAAGTTAGGGTTCGCTAGCTTAAGACCTGTTCCCACAGGGAGTGCTCTGCCGTGTAGCGTATGAAATCCGTTAGCATTTAAATAGTGCACCATTTTTGCAGCTTGTCCAATACCAGTAATTATCACAGTATTTTTGGGTTTAAAATTTAGCTCTTCTAATACATCTATTAGTGCCAGCCTAATCTGGAAATTTCCACAGCCAGGGCACCATGAAATATCCTTTGTATGAGGCCTATCATTTTGAAATAATTTAGTTGCCATATATTTCCCCCATAAATTTTTTAATCCCCTCTACTATTTCTTCTAAATAAAAAACCCTTCCGTTGTATTTCAATATTTTTTTATCAGTCTTTTTATGCATCCTACTTTCAAGATAATTTCCAAACTGACCATAATAATTTTGTTCAATGCCAACGATATATTTTGCTTTCTTAAAGTATTCTAAGGAAGTTTTTTCAACAGGATAAACTTGGCTATAATGAAGACATGCAATTCTCTTGTCATCTATTACATCTAAAGCTTCTTTCACAATCTCAAAAGTAGAGCCCCAACAATAAATAAGCACATCGTAATCTTTGCTTCCTATAAATGTTGGTTTAACAGCTTCTTCTTCTATTTTTTCTAACTTTTTATTCCTTTTTTCCTGCATTTTTTGACTATAATATAACTCTTCTGTTGTATCCCCATACTCATCATGCTCATTGCCATTACAAATAACCAGACCATCGCCTTCTCCTGGTATTGCTAGTGGTGAAACCCCATCTTCAGTTAATTTATATCTCTTATAATCTTTATCAGCTTTTTCATAATAATTTACTGGCTCTTCAAATTGTATATCTTTTTTATCAACTATATAATATGTATCTATCAAATATTGATCAGTTAGGATAAATACCGGTATTTGATACTTTTGAGACATATTAAACGCCTTAGATGATAAATATAGAGCCTCCTCTGTAGAGCCAGGCGCATAAATTATGCGTGGAAATTCTCCATGGCCACTGTAAAGAGCCAAATCAAAGTCTGCTTGAGCAGTCCTTGTTGGTAGTCCTGTAGCAGGTGCAGGTCTTTGAGCTAAATGTATAACTATAGGTATTTCAGCCATACCACTTAAACTAATAGCTTCCTCCATTAAAGCAAAGCCACCACCAGATGTAGTTACTGCTGACCTAGCACCACCATAGGAAGCGCCGATTGCTGAATTTATAACAGAGATCTCATCTTCAAACTGTTCTACTACAATATTAAATTCTTTCATATTATTTATAAAAAAATTTGCCATATATGTAGCAGGGCTCATTGGGTAAAAGGTGAGATAATTGCAGCCTCCATAGATAGAACCCAATGATACGCCATCATTACCACTTAATAATAACATATCTGCAATATTTTCATCCTTTTTTATATTTAAATCAAATTTTTTACTAAAAATATCCT
>JAXHVM010000002.1 GCA_034189185.1 Deferribacterota bacterium | reverse complement strand
ATTGATAATACATTATTTATTTAAATAAAATTTTAAAATAAAAAGATTTTTTTATACCAATTTATAATAATTTATGATATAAAAATTTATTATGGAAGATATATTAATAAAGCCAGTTGAAAATAAAAGAGATTTAATGACCTTTATCAAGTTACCCTTTGCAATATATAGGGATGATCCTTATTGGGTTCCCCCTCTAATTTTAGAGAGAAAGGAGCATTTTAGCGTTAAAAATCCTTTCTTTGAACATGCTAAAGTACAGTTTTTTTTGGCTTTCCATAAGAACAGGTGTGTTGGCAGAATTGGGGCTCATATAGATTATTTATATATAGAACAACATAAAGAAAAATGTGGTTTCTTTAGTTTTTTAGAAGCTATTGATGATATCGATGTATTTAGAAGGCTTCTTATGACTGCTGAAGAATGGGTAAAAAATGAGGGAATGGAGCATATTATGGGCCCCTTTAATTTCTCTACAAATGATGAAGTAGGTCTTTTGGTGAAAGGTTTTGATTCCTCCCCTTCTTTTATGATGGGCCATGCTAAGCCATATTATGCTGAATATTTAGAGATGCTAGGTTATTCAAAAGAAAAGGATTTAAATTGCTATATATTGGATTTGACAGAAAAATTATCACCCTTTATGATAAGATTAATTGAGAAAACTAAAGAAAAGATTGAGGTTAAGCCTGTTAATAAAAAAGAATTGAAAGGTGCATCTAAGATGCTAATGGATATGTTCAATGATTCATGGACAAATAATTGGGGGTTTATTCCTTTCACTGAAAATGAATTTTACTATATAGCAAAACAATTAAAGAATGTAATAGAGGATGATTTTGCTCTTGTAGCATATTACAATGGATTTCCATCTGGCATGCTTATAAATTTTCCAAACCTAAATGAAATAATTAAGGATTTAAATGGACACTTGTTTCCACTAGGTTTTTTAAAAATTTTATATCGTTTAAAACTAAGAAAGTATGAATTATTAAGGGGTGCCCTATTGGGGGTAAGGAGAAGGTATCATAAAAATATATTGGCAACTGCTTTAATTTCACACCTACTTAAAAGCACCCAAGAGGTTTTTAAAAAGAAGGGTTTTAGATATCTTGATGCCTCATGGGTATTAGAGGATAATAAGGGGATAAATGATTTAATCTCTCTTGGGCATAGTGAGCTATTTAAAGTTTATAGGGTATATGGAAAGAAACTAGACTAGTGATAAAAAAGTTTTTTATTTCTTTGGATCTAAAATATCCCTCAATGCCTCACCTAGCATATTAAAAGAAAGAACTGTTGCGAATATTGCAAGTCCTGGGAACAAGGAAAGCCACCATGCAAACATAATATAGTCCTTGCCAGAGCTTAATATGTTACCCCAAGAGGGTGTTGGAGGCTGTACACCTAAACCAAGGAAACTTAGAGAAGATTCTACAATTATTGCAGAGGATATTCCAAGGACAGCAGATACAAAGATTGGTGAGTAAATATTAGGCAATATATATTTTATTATTATGGTGGGCGTTGGAAGTCCACTTACCTTTGCAGATATTATAAAATCTCTATTTTTAATTGATTTTGTTTCGGCTGCAACAAAACGGGTTACCCCCATCCAACTTGTTAGGCCAATAACAACCATTACATTGAATGCAGAGGGTTCTAAAAATGCAATTACTGCCAAGATTAAGAAGAAAGCTGGAAAGCAAAGCATAATATCAACAAACCTCATTATGAAAGCCTCTAATAATCTACCAAAATAGCCAGCAACTAACCCAAAGATTGTGCCAATTGTAACTGATATAAAAACAGCAGTAAAACTAACAAGTAAAGAGACCCTTCCCCCATATAAAACCCTTGAGAAGACATCTCTACCTAACTCATCGGTTCCAAATATATGTTTTTGGGAGGGAGGAAGTAATATATTATTTAAATTAATTTTATTAGGATCATAAAGGCTAATAAAGGGTGCAAATAGGGAGAGTGCTATAAAAAAAATAATTATTAATAGGCTGACTGATAGAAAAATATACTTTTTCTTCATTTTCAATTTGTTCTAACTCTTGGATCAACAATCATATAAAGAATATCTGCAATTAAATTACCTATTAATGTTAAAAAGGAGCCCATTACTAATATGCCCATAATTGTTGGGTAATCTCTCATCATAACTGATTGATAAAATAATTGCCCCATTCCAGGGAGTGCAAATATAGATTCAAAGATAACACTCCCACCAATTAATGCTGGTATTGAAAGGCCAATTACTGTAATAATTGGTAGTAAACTATTTCTAAAGGCATAGCCAAATAAAATCTTTCCTTCATTAATCCCTCTTGCCCTTGCTGCTTCAATATAATCCTCTGAGAGGACCTCTAATGTGCTATTTCTTGCATATCTACTAACACCAGCCAAGCTTGAGAATGCTGATAATAAGATAGGTAATAGCGAATGTTTAGCAATATCAAGCAATTTCCCTAATAAACTTAGTTTCTCAAAATTGTATGAATGTATACCTGATATAGGTAATATATGTAAAATAACCCCAAAATAATACAAACATAACAAGGCTAACCAGAAAGATGGGATTGCAAAACCAATAAAGACAAATATTGTTGTTATTTTGTCAAAAAGGCTATCTCTGTAGTAGGCAGAAAAAACTCCTAAGGGGATAGCTACCATAAATATAATAATAAGTGCGCTAATATTTAGATAAATTGTTAGGGGTAGTCTCTCAATAATTTTTTCTAATACAGGGCGTCTATCTTGTGTAAAGGAGTTTCCAAAATCAAAGACTACAAATTTTTTTAACCATAGATAATATTGGATATGCAAAGGTTTATCTAGGTTATACATCTTTCTGAACCGTTCCCTTGCTAGTTCACTAGCTTTTGGGTTTAGTGCATTTGTTATTTCCGTTGGGTCCCCTGGGGCTAAATGTATTACTATGAAACAGATAAATGTTATACCAATAAGTAGAGGGATCATTAGAAGTAATCGCTTTATGATATATGTTAGCATTATGTGCTAGGGAACGTAGTTATAGATTCTCTCATTTTTGGGTACAAACCACTCTTCGATATTATATTTTATACCAGCTGGTGCTGGTTTTACATTGTGAAATCTTTTGTGTAATCCAACTAGTGCATCTGGGTAATATAAGAATGTATAAGGTTGTTCTTCTGCTAATATTTCCTGTATCTTAAAATATATTGCTCTCCTTTCTTCTGTATCAAAGGTCTTTCTCCCTTTTTCAATTAATTTATCGAGTTCTTTATTTTTGTAGCATGTAAAGTTTAGCCCGCCTTTCTTGCATCTACTTGAATGCCAGACATCATAAATGTCTGGATCAGGGACAATATTCCACGCTAATACAACAGCATCAAAATTTCTTTTATTAATATATTCATTGATAAAGGTTGCCCATTCTAATACTCTTATATCAATATTAACCCCTATTTTTTCCCAGCTTTCTTGTAATATAGTAGCAACTTTTTTTCTGTTTTCATTGCCTTGGTTAGTTATAATAGTAAAGGACAATCTATTATCTCCCTTTTTTCTTATATTCTCTTCTTTGTCATAGTGATAACCAGCCTCATCTAAGAGCATCTTTGCTTTTTCTATGTTATATTCATATCTTTTTATATTTTCATTATACCAAGTTGTTCCTGGTTTATAAGGACCAGTAGCTATCTTTCCCAAACCTAAAAGAACCCCTGAAATTATTTTCTCTTTTGGTGTTGCATAACTTAATGCCTGCCTAACTCTTTTGTCTTTAAAGATTTCTTTTTCTAGGTTATATCCAACAAAGGTATAAGTATCAGATAGATACTTAAATTTATTAAATTTATCTGTAAATCTACTATTGTTTGTTTGTTTGGTGTATTGAATGGGGGTTAGGTTCATTAAATCAATTTTTTCGTTTAATAATTCCATAAACATACTTGTTTGGTCTGGTATTATTCTTAGTATATAACCAGCTAGAAAAGGCCTTTTAGCAAAATAGTCTTCATTTGATATTAATTTTATATATGAGCCTGCATCCCAATTACTAAATTTAAAGGGTCCAGTCCCTACAGGCTTCCTTTGAAGATAGGATTTGGTAATATCTGAATTTTCTAATAGATGTTTTGGAAGTATATGCATTGTCCAAGAAGCAAGTGCAGGTGCGTATGGTTCATCATAGTAGACTTTAATTTTATAGTTATTTATTTTTTCTATCTTAGTTATTTTTCTAAAATCAGCATCATAGGGTGTGGGTGTATTATCATCTACAATTGTATTATATGTAAATATTACATCATCAGCTGTGAAGGGTTTGCCATCATGCCATTTAACATCTTCCTTTAAAGTAAAGGTTATTTCTTTTCTATCTTCAGATACTCTCCAGCTTTTTGCTAGATCACCCACTAATTTTAAATTTTTGTCATATTTTAACAATCCATTATAGACCATTGAGGCTATCATATGGGAGGTTAAATCATTAGCTAATATAGGTATTAAATTGTTTGCATCACCAATGCTGCCTTCAATTAATACGCCTCCATATCGTTCATTTTCTATTTGAGCAATTTTTCCGCTATCTTTTTCTTTGTTTGTATTATTGTTATCACTACAAGAGACTATAATAAGAACAAGTAATAAAAGTAAAGTAGCTATTTTTTTATTCATTTGCTTTCAGTGGGGATGTTTTCCTGAGTGTTTATCTTGTTATTTTGCATTTCATTTATTACAGAGCTTTCATAGGTACCCTTTGAGAGAATGGTTAAACTAATTGAAGTAAGCATAAATATAATTACTAGGATTGTAGTTATTTTATTCATAATACTAGCAGGGGCACCAGGGCCAAATAAATCTGTAGCTATACCCCCTCCCAATGTAGAACTAAGATCTGAACTTTTACTAGGTTGTATCAATATTGCAAGTACAAGTAGTAAACAAACAAATATATGTATAGCTAATATTATTGTAAACAATTGAAACCCTCCTTTTATTTCTTACTATATTTATTGATTGTAAAAGCTAATTATTTTATAAAATTTTTCAACATCTAAGCTTGCGCCTCCTACTAATGCTCCGTCAATATGTTCTTTATTCATTAGCTCTTTTATATTTTCAGGTTTTACGCTGCCACCATATAGAATTTTTATATTCTCTGCAACATCATAATTGTATAAATCTTTTATTTTACCCCTTATTTTACTGTGCATATCATTAGCATCTTCGCTAGAAGCAGTTTTACCTGTGCCAATAGCCCATACAGGCTCATAGGCTATTACTATATTATTTATAAAGTCATTGTTAATATCTTTAAGGGATCTACCTAGTTGAGACAAAACAACCTCAGTAGCAACGTCTGCTTCTCTTTCGAATATATTTTCTCCTATACACAAAATAATATTTAAGTTAAAATCTAGGGCAGCCTTTATTTTTTTATTAATTATCTCATCGTCTTCCTTGAAATATTGCCTTCTTTCAGAGTGACCCAGTATAGTAAAAGTTGCCCCCGTTGAGCCCACCATTTTTGCTGATATTTCACCTGTGAAAGCCCCCTCTTTTTCAAAATATATATTTTGGGCTGATAAAAGCAGGTTTGGCAATTTCTTTTTGATTTCACAAGAAATGCAATACAAGCTTGTAAATGGTGGGGCTATAAGCACATCTACTTTATTGTAATCAATTTCTTTATCACTTAACCTATTAATAAAAATTAAGGATTCATTGATATCCTTATTCATTTTCCAATTTGCTGCTATCAAAGCCTTTCTTTTCACTTTTCACCTCTTTTAATGTTGTTTTTGTTTTAGACATCTCTATTGTACCATTAAAGATAACACCATCTTCAATGGTTATTGAAGGCGTGTTTATAACTCCTGAAATATTTGCTGGTTTATATAGCTCTACCCTTTCTTTGGCTATAATTTTACCATCAAAGGATCCTGATATTTTGACTATACCTGCCTCAATATCTGCTTTGATCTTAGATGTTTCTGATAAAACAAGTGTATCGTTGGTTTTTATGTTGCCTTCCATTGAACCATCTATTCTGACAGCCCCCTCAAAGACTAAGGTCCCATTAAAACTTGTGTCTTTCCCTAAAAAAGCATTTATTTTTGGCTGCTCTTCTCTTTGCCTTAACATCGTTCACCTCTTAATTTACTTATAATCTGCTCTAACTCTTTTTTACTATTATAGGTTATTTTTATAGATCCTTTTGTTTCCCTACCACTAATAACTACTTTTGTATTAAAGAAATTTTCAAGCTGTTTTTCTAAATCATTTATAAAAGGCTTAAAGGGGTTTTCACTTTTTATTTTTTTGGAGTTTTTATTTTTTAGTTTTTTTATTAGTTGTTCTGTCTCTCTTACACTTAGATTATTATCTAAAATTTTCTTATACACATCTCTAATATAGTTTTGTTCTTCTAGAGCTAGTAGTGTTCTTGCGTGTCCTTCAGTAATTTTATTATTTTTTAAGCCTTCTAAAACCTCCTGTGGCAGTTTTAATAATCTGAGGGTATTTGCAATTGAGCTTCTGCTTTTCCCGATAACTTTTGACAACTCCTCTTGCGTATATGAACACCTATTAATTAAAAATTTGTAGGCCCTTGCTAAGTCAACTGTGTTTAAATCTTCTCTCTGGATATTTTCTATTAAGCTTAACTCTAATATTTTGCCATCCCTATCTATATTTTTGATAATAGCAGGTATTTGTTTTAGATTTATTTTTTTTGCAGCTCTGAAACGCCTTTCGCCAGCTATAATTTTGTATTTGTTATCAACTTTAGTAACTATTATTGGTTGAATAATACCGTGCTCTTTTATTGACTCTGCTAATTCTGTAAGGCTTTCTTCATCATAGCTTTTTCTTGGTTGTTCGCAATTTGGTACTATTTCATCAATGTTTAGTTGAAATATTTCTTTTTTTGATTCACTTCTTGGTATAAGAGCCTCTAAACCTCTACCCAATGGTTTCTTTTTCATATCTTGCTAAAAACTCCTTTACAAACTCTACATAACTCTCTGCACCTTTACAGGTTGCATCATAGATAATAATTGGCTGACCGTAACTAGGGGCTTCAGATAGTTTAACATTTCGTGGAATTTTTGTATTAAAAACTAGATTGCCAAAATAGTTTTTTGCTTCTTTTTCGACCTCCTTTGATAGATTGTTTCTTGGATCGTACATAGTTAAAAGTATACCTTCAATAGAAAGATTGCTATTTAAATCCTCTTTAACTAAATCTATAGTAGATAACAATTTTGATAGGCCTTCTAGAGCATAGTATTCGCACTGTAGTGGTATTAATACTGAATCTGATGCAACCAATGCGTTTATAGTTAAAAGACCTAGTGATGGAGGGCAGTCAATAATTATAAAATCATATTTATTTTTAATATTATTAATCTTCTTTTTTAGCTGGTTTTCTCTTGATATAATGCTTACCAGTTCTAATTCAGCTGCTGTTAAATCTATCTTGCTTGGTGCAATATCTAGTTTCTCAAAATCAACTTTTTGTATAACATCCTCAATATTTACATCATTCATTAATACATCATATATACTATATGTGATGTTAGATGATAATAGTCCTAATCCACTCGTGGCATTAGCTTGTGGATCCATATCTATAAGGAGAATTTTAAAATCAGCTGATGACAAACAGGCTGCCAGATTTACTGCAGTTGTTGTTTTCCCAACCCCACCTTTTTGATTTGTAATTGACAATGTTTTAATCATTATTTATATAAGGTATTATAAGCATTATTAATATATTATATTATTTTGGTGTCATTATGAAAGTTATAATTCAAAAAAAAGAAGATTTAAAGAAAAAAATAGAATATCCGGTTTTTGTGCCATTTAAAAAAGACTCATTATATCTAAAGGAGATATTTGGTGAAGATAATGTTAGATTTTTTGAAAATCTAATTAAAGCAAATAAAGGTGATAGCGACAATAGGATAAAAACAGCTTATATAAGGGATGGTGCTTTTAAATATAGTGTTATTTTATATTCTTTAGAGTTTACGTATGAAGCTAAAGATTTTTTAATTGCAGGGAAAAAGGCAATAACCTTTCTAAAAGATCAATATTGTAGGACTATGTATTATATTCCCTTTGAGGATGTGCTTGAAATTTCTGATAGCTATGAATTCAGCAAATCATTTATAGAGGGTCTTTTCTATGGTAGCTATTTCTTTGAGAGATATAAAAGTGATAAAAAGGAATTTTCATTGGATACCTTAAATATAGTTACTTCTAATAAAAAAATAATTAATTTTATAGAAAATGGATATGATTATATACCTATTTTATTTAAACATATAGATATTGCCAGAAACCTTATTAATGAACCTGCAAATGAAATAACCCCATCAACTTTTTCCGAATATGTTAGATTAAATAGTAACAAGAATATTGACATCCAGATATGGGATGATAAAGAGATTGAACAAAGGGGTTTCAATTTAATATCAGCTGTTGGTAGAGGTAGCAAAAATAAGCAGCGATTTATTAAGATGAGATATGAAGGTAAAGAAAATAGGGATTTTATATATGTTGTTGGCAAGGGCGTTACCTTTGATAGTGGTGGTACCAATCTAAAACCTACTGGTTTTATTGAGACTATGAAAAGTGATATGTCAGGGGCAGCAATAGCATATTCTATTATAAATTTGCTAGCCGATTTAAATGTTAGATGTAATATTATATCTTTGATACCCTTAGTCGAGAATAGTGTTAGCGCAGATAGTTATAAACCAGGGGATATATATAAATCATATTCAGGAAAGACAGTTGAGATTTTAAATACTGATGCGGAAGGTAGGTTAATTTTAGCTGATAGTTTGGCCTATGCAGTCAAAAATAATAATGCACGATTAATTATAGATATAGCTACTTTAACAGGTGCGATGGTTGTTGCTTTGGGAAGTTATTGTGCTGGCTACTTTACAAATGATGAAGATTTATCCACTAAGTTTATTGAGGCTTCTAAAAGAGCTCGGGAGGATTTCTATAGATTGCCTCTCTATAAAGGATATAAGGATAGGATAAAAAGTAAAATAGCAGATCTTCAAAATATTTCAAAAGACAAAAGAGAGGCAGGTGCTATAATTGCAGCTCTTTTTTTGCAAGAGTTTGTAGGCACTACACCATGGTTACACCTAGATATCGCAGGGCCTGCATTTTTAACAGAGGAACACCCCATATATGGCAGTGGTGCTACTTCATTTGGTCTTAAAACCCTCTATGAGTTAATATCTAAAGAATATGATATTAAAAACAAGCGATAGTAGTCTAATCAATATAGATGAGTTAATAGATAAAGGTTTTAACTCATATACAATTATTGATGTTAGATCCCCTTCAGAATTTTTTGAGGATCATTTACCCACAGCTGTAAATATACCTATATTAAATGATTATGAAAGGGATGTGGTTGGTAAAATTTATGTTAATGAATCTCATCATAAAGCTAGAATAACTGCCTTAAGATTAATACAACATAAGTTAGCAGATACTTTAGAGGAAATTATCTCATACGCAAGAAATAAGCCATTATTATTATATTGTTTTAGGGGTGGTGATAGAAGTAAGGTTGTACAAAATTTATTAGGACTACTATATGTTAATACTGTTAGATTGCATGGGGGATACAAATCATTTCGCAAGAAGGTATTTAATTATTTTGAGGATTCTATTTTACCTCAGTGCATAACACTCTATGGTCCTACAGGTTGTGGAAAGACAAAAATATTAAGGTTGTTAGAGGAAGAAAATATACCCCTATTAGATTTAGAGGGGGCTGCTGCACATAAAGGTTCAAATTTTGGCCATATAGGTGAGGACAATTATCAAAGGGTAACACAAAAAAATTTTGAAAGTGCACTTTGGTATAGTTTGTATAAGAGTAAGTTTCCAAAGGTTGTTTTTGTAGAAGGTGAAAGCAAAAGGATTGGTAAGGTTTCTGTACCTAAAAGATTATTTCAAAATATGAGATCTGGCATTAATGTATATATTGACAGAGAACTAAAAAAACGGGTTGACTTTATTATCCAGGAGTATAAACCACAACTATATAAGGAAGAAATTATTAAATGCTTCGATAAGATAAAGAGATATATGAGTAAAAATGATATAGAATTACTAAGAGAATTGTTATGTCAGAACAGATTTTATGAGTTTAGCGAAAAAATTATTCTAGATTATTATGACCCCTTATATGAGAAATCATATCCAAAAAATATTAGTATTAATCTTAATGCTAATAATTTATCGGAGGTTGTCGATAAACTTAAAGATTTATATAAGAATTTTGTTTAGGTGTATTTTGTATTTTTTTGCCTTTTATATTGTCTCTTGTGCAAATTCTGCGCAAGGGGATTCCTATTATGGTAGATATTATAGTAGTAATACTAAATATTCTAGGGTAAGTTATGGCAAACCCTATGTTATTAGGGGGGTGACCTACTATCCTTTAGCTAGTGTAGATAAATACACTGAGACAGGTATAGCATCTTGGTATGGTAGTGAAGAGCATGGGCAATTAACAGCTAGTGGTGAGGTTTATGATATGTATAAGATGACAGCTGCACATAAAACCCTTCCGCTTGGAAGTTATGTTTCAGTAGATAATTTAGAAAATGGTAAAAAAGTTGTAGTTAGAATTAATGATAGAGGGCCTTTTGTCAGAGGTAGGATAATTGATTTGTCCTATAGCGCTGCTAAAAAAATTGGCATAGTTGATAAAGGACTTGCACGGGTTAGGGTAACGCTTTTATCGGAAAACCCCAATTACTATATGGTAAGAGGTAAAAAATTAGATATAGATAAAGGGAGCTTTGCAATTCAGATAGGATCTTTTAATTCCTATAGTAATGCAACTAATCTAGCAAATAGATTGGATAATACAAAGATTAAAAGCGTTGATATAAATGGAAAAATCTTTTATAGAGTTTATATTTGTGGTTTTAAAGATAGGGAAAAAGCAGAGGATTTTTTAAGAGATATTCAGGGTGTCTACCCCGATGCTTTTGTTATAGCTGAAAAATGAATATAGAAAATGAAATAAAGAAAGCCAATATCCTAATTGAAGCTCTACCTTATATCAGAAGGTTTTATGGCAAGACTATTGTTATTAAATATGGTGGTTCTGCAATGGTAGATGAAAATTTACGTGCTAACTTTGCAAAGGATATTGTGCTTCTGAAGTTTATAGGTATAAATATAATTATAGTTCATGGGGGAGGACCTCAAATTAATACATTATTAAAAAGGGTTGGGGTTAAATCAAAATTTGTAAACGGACTTAGGATTACCGATAATGAGACAATGGAATTAGTTGAAATGGTGTTATCTGGCAATGTCAATAAAGATATAGTCAATTTAATTAATAAAATGGGTGGTAAAGCGATTGGTCTCTCTGGAAAAGATGGCCCAATAATAAGAGTTGAGAAGAAGAAGATGTATTCAGATAATAAATTTGTTGATTTAGGGCAGGTTGGTATAATTACAGCTATAAATAGTGAACTAATAAAACAAGTGGAAAGTAGTTATATACCTGTTATTGCTCCAATTGGGGTTGATGAAGAGTTTGTAACCTATAATATAAATGCTGATATGGTTGCTGGTTATTTAGCTGCCTCTTTAAATGCTGAAAAATTAATTGTGCTTACAGATGTAGAGGGCTTACTTGATAAAAGTGGGAAGTTAGTTTCAACTATTACATTAGATAAGCTTGAGAGCTTAAACAGTGAGGGTTATATTAACGGTGGGATGATACCAAAATTAGAGGCCGTTATTCATGCTGTTAGATCAGGGGTTAATAAAGTACATATTATAAATGGAACCATTATACATTCACTATTGTTAGAACTATTTACAGATAAAGGGATAGGAACGCAGATAGTAAGATAGTTTTATGTTGACAAGAAAAGAAAGATTTTTAAATGAAATTATAGGACCATCCTGCAATAATAATGGATTAATAATGGAAGCTTTTGGTAAGGTTCCTAGGGAATATTTTCTTGACAAGGCTTTAAAATATAAGATTTATATGGATTTATCTCTGCCTATTGGTTTTAATCAAACTATGACTAAGCCATCTACAATGGCATATATGATCTCTTATCTAAATTTGAAAAAAGAGCATAATGTTTTAGAAGTTGGAACAGGTTCAGGGTATCAAACTGCTATATTAGCTAACATATTTAGAGATGTCTATACGATTGAGATTAACCCAAAGTTATACCTAAGAGCTTCAAATGTTATAAGAAAACTTTATATTGGCAATGTTATATTTAGCCTATCAAACGGTATTGAGGGGCTCCCTAAATACGCCCCATTTAATAATATAATTATATCAGCAGAGTTGACTCAGGTTCCAGATTTATTAGTAGAACAGCTTTATGTGGGAGGAGTTATGGTTCTGCCTTACAAAGGCAGGATAGTTAAAATTGTGAAAGACGTCAATAAATTGTTAATTTATAAGTTGGCGCCTTGTAAGTTTGTTGATTTTATATTAGATTAAAATAATATTATATAAAAAAATATAATTATATTTTGTGCATGGGGGGAAAGTGTGAGTGATTTTAAAAATTCTGATAATAATTCGGCATTAATTCAAAATGTTACAAATATTGAAATCTTTAGGATATATCTTAAGGAGATTTCTTCATACCCAATACTAACAAGGGAAGAAGAGTCAGAATTAGCAAAGAAGATACAAGAGGGTGATCAAGAGGCTAAGGATTTGATGATAAAATCTAACCTTAGATTGGTTGTAGCAATTGCTAAAAAATATACTGGTAGGGGTTTATCTCTACCAGATCTTGCTATGGAGGGTAATATTGGGCTAATAAGAGCAGTTGAAAAATTTGACTATACAAAGGGGTTTAAATTTAGCACCTATGCTACATGGTGGATAAAACAGTCAATTGAAAGGGCACTACTAAATCAAACAAAAATCGTGCGTATACCTATACATATAACTGAGCTAATCAACAAAGTGTTAAAAACACAAGATAGGTTAAAACATAGGCTAGGCAGAGAGCCAACTATATCAGAAATTGCCAAGCACACTGATATAACCATGGATTTATTAAAAAGGGTGTATGATGCAATGAGGCAAGATTCTTCAATGGATTATCCTTTAAAGGATGATGAGAAGGTAACGCTCCATGAATTGATTGTTATTGAGAATGAAGAGCTAGATCCATATACAGTGGCACGTAACAAGAGCTTACAAAGACTTTTGAATAAGTTACTCGATTGTCTTAATGATACAGAAAAAGATATTATAATAAGAAGATTTGGTTTAAATGGATGTGAGCAGGAGACTTTAGAAAAGATTGGTGAGGATTTCTCTATTACTAGAGAAAGGGTAAGACAAATTGAAAAAAGGGTATTAGATAAATTAAAAAATCTAGTGAACAACAAAAGAATGAATATAGAGCAGATTTTATAAATGGTTAAAAAATACAATTTAGAAAATGAATTAATTATTAGAGAAGAAAGATTTAGAAAAAACCTAAGTCTTTATGATAGTGAATGGGCTTTGGCTGTTTTTTTTGATAGTTTAGATATATTCTATTTTACAGGAACTATGCAGAACGGTGTTTTTATAATTCCAAGAGACTCAGAATCATTATTCTTTGTGAAAAAGAGCTATGATAGGGCAATAATTGAAAGCCCTTTAAGAAATATTTATCCTATAAGGAGTTTTAGGCAGATAAAGGATCATATCAAGGCAAACAGAGGCAGATTATATATGCATAAGGCTAAAACAAATATACTTACCTCTGAGAGATTTAATAAATATTTTGCTTTTTCAGATATATTAGCCTTAGATAAGCCCTATTATATGACAAGAGCAGTTAAGAGTGAATATGAGATTGAAATGCAGAAGGCTTCTGGAATTATTTTGAGGGATGCCTTGGAAAAGTTTGCGAGAAACGAAATAAAAGAAGGCATTAGTGAATTTGAACTGGGATTTAAGATTTATAGTTATATGGTTGATAGAGGTCACGAGCTAATAACAAGGTCAAATAATTTGAGCATAGGATTGTTCACAGGGGATGTTAGTTTTAGTGAGAATGGTTGTTTTTATAACGCTCATGATGGTCCTGTTGGCTCTAAAGGCTTAAGTACTTCTGCGCCTTTTTTTGGGAGCAAAGAAAGGTTACTTAGAAAAGGAGATACAATTATCATTGATATGGTTTGTAATATAGGTGGTTATAATACTGACAAAACTATTGTCTATTGTCTAGGTAGTGCAGAGAAAAATATTGGATATGAGCATGAAAAGTGCATCGAAATTGAAGGCTTAATAGTTAGTATGATGAAGCCAGGTGGTATACCTGCAAATATATATGAAACAATAATGAATAGCTTAGATAAGGATTTTAAAATAAATTTCATGGGATATGGTTCAAACCAAGTAAAGTTTTTAGGTCATGGTATAGGGCTGACTGTTGATGAATATCCTGTAATAGCTAGAAGTTTTTTAGATCCTTTAGAGGAATCTATGACTTTGGCTGTTGAGCCCAAAAAATGTGTTGATAATAGATGTATAGTAGGCAGTGAAAATACTTATTTAATAACAAAAGAAGGTGCAATATCAATTACTGGCAATTGTAATAAAATTATAGAGCTTTAACTACCAACAATTCCTTCTAGCGCAGCATTTTCAAATCTAGTACATTCCTTTATGAAGGCAAGATAAGCCGTACCAGTTGGGCCATTTCTATGCTTAGATACTATAATTTCAGCTATACCTTGTAACTTAGTGTCTTTATTATAAACCTCATCTCTATATAAAAACAGGATTAAATCTGCATCTTGTTCTATTGCGCCAGACTCCCTTAAATCAGATGGATAGGGCCTTTTATCAGTTCTAGCTTCTACACTTCTGTTTAATTGTGATAATGCTATTATTGGGACATCAAGTTCTTTTGCTAGTGATTTTATTGATCTAGAAATTTCAGATATTTGCTGCTCTCTATTGTCAGCCCTACTGCCACCCATTAATTGCAGATAATCAATAATAATAAGATCAAGCCCATATTCTCTTTTCAGCCTTCTACATTTGCCCCTAATTTCCATAACTGATACAGCCGGTGTATCATCAATAAATAATTTTAATTCACTCAAATTGCTTCCAACTGCTGCAAGATTTTGCCATTCCTCTAGCGAAAGAGATCCATTTTTTAATTTTGTTGAATTTATTCGTGCCTCACTTGATATAATTCTCTGTACTAGCTGTCTAGCTGACATCTCTAATGAAAAAATAGCTACAGATTTTTTTAATTTACTTGCTATATTAACTGCAATATTTATTGCAAATGCAGTTTTACCCATACTAGGTCTACCTGCAACAATTGCGAAATCTCCAGGTTGAAAACCCTCAATTAATTTATCTAAGTCTATATAGCTAGTAGGTAAACCTGATGTGCTTCCTTGATTTTGATAAACAGTCTCTAGGCTGTGCAGGGCATCTTCAATCAAATTACCTAAGGGTTGCATATTATCACTTAATTTATATTCGGATAATTTAAAAACGTTTTTTTCAAGTTCGTCTAACAATTCATCTATATTACCAGTGCATGTGTAGGATTTTTCACTAATCTCCCTTGATATATTAATAAGCTTTCTTAGAAGTGATTTTTCCTTTACAACTTCTGCATAGTAAAAAATATTTGATGCATTTGGGAGCATCTCAACTAAGGATGATATATAAGAGTAATCACCTGCTTCTGCTAGCTTATTTTTATCTTCTAGTTTAGATACCAGAGTAATTAGATCTAAGGGCTTATTTTCCTTGCTAAGCTCTATTAGAGTTCCATAGATTAGCTTGTGATAGGGATGGTAAAAATCATCTTTATTTATAAAGTTAATAATTTTATCAAGTGCTCTTTCATCTAATATAATAGATGCTAAAACTGCTTGTTCAGCCTCTAAATTGTGGGGAGGTATTTTTGAGGTCGTATAATTAGCTTTCTCCATTTACTTCAACCTCAAGGGTAGCTTTTATATTCTTATATAAATTTATTGTTATCTTATGAGTTCCCAACTCTTTGATAGGGTTTTCTAGAGCTATTTGTTTCTTGTCAATATCAATACCTTTGTTTGATAATTCATTTGCAATATCCTGACTTGTTACTGCACCATAGAGACGTCCTTTTTCTCCAGATTTTTTTGTAAAACTTATTTTAGTCTCCTCTATTTTTTTAGACAATTCTTCTGCTCTTTTTATCTTTGCTGCTTCTTCTTGTAAAAGCTTTTCTTGCAGTTTCTTTAATTTCTCTCTGTTTCCTTTAGTTGCCTTTACTGCTAATTTCTTTTTAAAGAGATAATTCCTTGCAAATCCATCTTTAACATTTTTTATTTCACCTGCTTTAGCTACACCTTCAACGTCTTTAAAAAAAAGTACTTCCATTGTGTATTTCCTCCTTTAATATATCTTTTACTTCTTGAGCTGTAAAACCTCTTCTGATTAAGAAATTATATTTTTTTTCAACACTCTTTAAGTTCTTTTTCTCTAATAAATCATTCATTATATCTTTAAAATTATATCCATTTTTACTAGCAATATTATAGATTTCTTCTTCAGATGCTTCAATACCCTTTTTATATAATGTATATTTTATATATACTAGACCATATCCATTTCTAATTTTATTTTCAATAAACAGATTTTTATACCTTTTATCATCAATTAAGTGATTATTTTCAAGATCCTTAATAATTTTATCTATTGAATCTTCATCTAGACTAAATTTATTTTTTAATTTTAATTTTAATTCATATTTAGTATAATCTCTTCTAGCTAAAATCTTGTACAGATATTTTTTTGCCCTTAGATATATATTATCCATCTTTATTATTATAGCTTACTATCCCACTAACCTTTAGTTGAAAATTATCAGGGCTTGTAACCCATTTGATAGCTTCTTCGAAGGTAACCAGTCCTTTTTTGTAATGTTCAAATATAGACTGATCAAAGGTTTGTGATCCATAAATATTTTTACCATCCTCAATATAATCTTTTATACGTTTAATTTTTGTATTATCTACGATACATTCTTTAACTGCTTCAGTATTAACCATAATCTCAACTGCAGGGATTCTACCACCTCCTCCTGCTTTAGGCATAAGTCTTTGCGAGACAATTGCTTTTAAAACTGAGGATAGCTGGTATCTGATATTATTTTGGTGATAGGGCGGAAAGAGCGAGACTATTCTGTTAATTGTTTCTGGCGCATCAAGGGTGTGTAGCGTTGATAAAACGAGGTGACCTGTTTCAGCAGCCATTAGTGCTGTTTCTACAGTTTCCACATCTCTCATTTCACCAACTAAGATTATATCAGGGTCTTGCCTTAGTGATTGTCTTAATGACAATGAAAAAGAGGTTGTATCTGTCCCTAGTTCTCTTTGAGAAATAATAGATTTTTTATCAGATAATAAGTACTCTATAGGATCCTCTATTGTTATAATATTAACACTTTTTCTTTCATTTATATAGTTAATCATTGAGGCCAAGGTTGTTGATTTACCACTACCAGTAGTCCCTGTGATGAGTATTAATCCTCTGTTTTCAAGAGCTAATTTCTTTATAATACTTGGCAGGTTTAAACTATCTATATCTGGGACTTCAAAGGGTATGGATCTTAATGATAGGGCAATTGTCCCTCTTTGTTTGTAAGCATTTACTCTAAACCTGCCCAACTTTTTAAAGCCCACTGAAAAGTCAGCTTCATATTTTTCATCAAAAATTTTTTTTAAATGCTCTGGTATAATATGTTTTAGTATTTCTTCTGTATCTTCTGGTAATAATCTTGGAAAGGTATCTACAGTTTTTAATGTGCCATTTAACCTAAATACAGGGCTTTTACCAGCTTTAAGGTGTATGTCAGAAGCTTTTTCTTGTAATGCACGGTTAAAGACTTCTCTAAGATTATACATCTTTTCCCTCTCCCTTTTTATTGTTTGTATTAACGTCTGTGTTTAATAGGCCTAGCTTTTCTTTTATCTTTCTTTCCATTTCATCAGTAAGCTCTTTATTATTTTTTAGGAAATCTCTAGCATTTTCCCTGCCTTGCCCTAGCTTTGTATTATTATAACTATACCAAGTGCCTAACTTTTCTATTATTCCATAATTTACACCATAGTCTAAAAGTATTAATTCTCTAGATATGCCATCATTTAATATATCAAATTCTGCCTTTTTAAAGGGGGGTGCAACCTTGTTTTTAACTATTTTTGCTATAACATGTTTACCAATTGCTTCATCTTTGCTTTTAATAACTGAGGTATCTTTTACTTCTATTCTCATTGTGGCATAAAATTTTAGAGCATTGCCTCCAGTGGTAGTTTCAGGATTTCCAAACATAATACCTATTTTTTGCCTTATTTGATTTATGAATAATAGAGAGGTTTTTGTTTTACTCACTATTGATGCCAGCTTTCTCAATGCTTGGCTCATAAGCCTAGCTTGTAAACCCATATGAGCATCTCCCATATCACCTTCTATCTCGGCTTTTGGAGTTAGAGCTGCAACTGAATCTATAACTACAATATCAACTGCACCACTCCTTACCAAAGTTTCTGTAATTTCTAATGCAGATTCTCCAGTATCAGGTTGTGATACTAAAAGGTTGTCTGTGTCAACACCAATAGCCTTTGCATATGTTGGATCTAATGCGTGTTCTGCATCAATAAAGGCAGCAACTCCTCCAGCCTTTTGGGCTTCAGCAATCATATGTAGAGCTAATGTTGTCTTTCCACTTGATTCTCTCCCATATATTTCTACAATCCTACCCCTAGGTATGCCACCTATACCAGTTGCTATATCGAGAGATAGTGCTCCTGTTGATATAACAGGTAATTTTTCCTTTGCTCTATCACCAAGGCGCATAATAGAGCCTTTGCCAAAGTCTTTCTCTATCTTTGATAATGCTAAATCAATAGCCTTATATTTTTCTTTGTTGTCATCCATTTTTCACCTCTATGTTAACCTTTTTTGGTATATTTTTTTATAGGTTGGTCCCATTGATGATAATAAACTATTATATAAAATAATATGTTCAATTAAAAAGTTAAGGGGTTTAAAATTTTTATTTATAAAATTAATATTGTTATTAAATCCTTCAAGTGAATATACTTTTTTTACCCTAAAAAGCGTTAAATGTATTTTTAGGCTTTTATCATCGAAATGGATCTTATTTATTTTAAAACGTTTTCTAATTATATTATGTAGTATACTTAGTTTTTCTGATCTGCCTTCAACAAAACAAACTCTAGGTGTATTATTTTTGTAAAAACAACCTACACCATGTAGACTAATATCAATTTTCTCAAAATCTAATTGTTCTAGAACCTCAATAATATTATCCTTAGTCTTATTAGTTATTTCGCCAAAGAAGAATAAGGTTATATGATAATTTTCTTTTTTTACAAAGGAAGCCTTACAATATTCTTTAAATGATGTGGCTAATGAATAAAATAGATCTGGCCCACAAATTGGGGGCTCAATCCCCAAAAATGCCCTCATCCCTTGAAGCCCTGAGTATTAATGACATAGCTATACTTGCACTTCTTTCTCTTATATTATCCCTATTTCCTGATAGATAATATCTAAAGATTTTATATTTACCTTTATAATATAAGCCAATATATACTAATCCAACTGGCTTTTCAGGCGAACCACCACCTGGTCCTGCTATGCCTGTTATTGAAACCGATACATCTGTATTAAAGATTGAAGAAGCATTTAAAGCCATATCCCTTGCAACCTCATAACTAACGGCTCCTTTTTCCTCTAGAAGTTTTTTATCTATGTTTAATAATTTTATCTTTGCTTCATTACTATATACTATCACGCCTCCATTATATATGTTTGATGAGCCTGGTACATTTGTTATGTATTTTCCAACAAGGCCACCTGTACAGCTTTCTGCAGTAGAAAGTGTGAGATTCTTTTTTTCCAAACTTTCAACTACAACTTCTTCTAATGTCTCATCATCTGCACCAAAATAATAAGCTCTAAGCTTATCTTGTAGTACTTCTAGTGCTTCATTTAATAGCTTATCACTAGCAGATTTTAATCTAACAATAATTTTTCCCTTTGAAACATTCAAGGTTGTATTAACCTTTTGTGTAATATGTTCTTCTAATAAGACTTTGTTAACCGCAGATTCTGTTATATTTGAAAAATATAGGTCTTTTGTGTAGGTTTTATTTGGTTGATATTGCCTTGTCAGATATGGCAATACATAATCATTAAATATTTGTTTCATTTCACTTGGAATTCCAGGCAAAGCAACTATTAAGCTTTTATTAACTTTAACAGCGAATCCGGGGGCTGTACCTATACTATTTCTGAAGATTGTTGAAGACTCAGGCAATTCTGCCTGCTTGATTTGTTCTTGATCCAAAGTTTTTTTTCTTCTTCTAAACTTTTCCTCTAAATCTTTAAGGAGCTCATTATATAGTATCAGTTTTTTTTCACTAACTAGAGATATGCCTTTAGTTGTCAAATCATCAAATGTTGGGCCAAGACCTCCCGTTGTTATAATAATTTTATGCTTATTTAGGCTATTTTTTAAAGTATTAACAATAATATCCAAGTTGTCTGGCAATATACTTATTTGGTTAACTTTAAAACCATTTTTAACGAGTTTTTTAGATATATAAGAAGAATTTGTATCAATAGTGGAGCCATCTAAGAGTTCGTTTCCTATTGCAAATATTGCACAACTATTATTTATATTAAAACTATCCATAACCATAAAACTGCTAAGGTGTAGCAACCTGCTGCAATATCATCTAAAACTATTCCAAATCCACCTTTTATAGATTCAATTTTTTTTATAGGGTACAATTTTATAATATCAAAAACTCTAAAAAGAATAAAGGAAGATATTAAATAACTATATGTAAATGGTATAAATAATAAAACCAGCATGTATCCGCATGTTTCATCAATAATAATAGATTTTGGGTCTTTTATATTATAAAATTTTTCATAATAATCTGAGGATATTATGGCAATGATAAAGATAAATATGAAAAAAAGCAGTTTAAATAATAATATCTTGTTTGAAAAACAGTAAAATATTGGTATAGCAGCAAAACTACCAATAGTGCCAGGCATGTATTTTGATTTTCCCAATATACTTAAGGTAGCAGTGGACAATAAAATAGTGCTAATAGTTTTGTTCATCTTTGATGATATTGACAATGTTTTTTAAGTCTATCTTTTCTTCATATAATGCTTTGCCAATGATTATACCTTTTAAATTTTTGATATCTTTGACTTTACAAATATCACTAGCACAACTAAATCCCCCTGACGCTATTATGGGAATATTACTCTTTGTACAAACTTCTTTTAGAGAAGTTATGTTATAACCTTCTAAGGTGCCATCTCTTGAGACATCAGTATATATTATGCTTTCAACTGGAAGATTATTATATATATTTAAAAAGTCATCAATTGTTAATTTAGTCTGTTTTTGCCAGCCGTTAGATAAAACTATCTCATTATAAGCATCAAGGGATAGGATTATTTTTTTTGGAAACCTTTCAATTATTTTAATAGTTTGCTTCACATCTTTTATGGATAGCGTTCCAAGTATAATATACTTAACACCTAGGTTAAATAATTCTTCAACCCTTTTTATTGATCTAATGCCACCACCTATTTGAATGTTTACATGACTATTTTTTACGATCTCATCTATAATATCATAATTTATTTTACTACCATCTTTGGCACCATTTAAATCTACAATGTGCACTCTTTTAATACCGCACTTATTAAAATAATTAATGTAATCAAGGGGGCTGCCGCTGTAATAGGTGGGTTTATTGAAGTTGCCCTTTAATAATCTAACAACTTTACCTTCATAGATGTCTATTGCTGGAATAATAATCATAGATTAGCAAAATTTTTTATTATTCTAAGACCATATTTTGCACTTTTTTCTGGATGAAATTGCAAGCCATAAACATTATCTTTAGAGATAGCTGCTGAGAAGGATACTCCATAATCACAGGTGGCTATATTAAAATGATCTATATCAAAAGATGCAAAAGAATGATCAAAATAAAAGTATGTACTATCAGGGATATCTTTGAATAGATTATTTTCTTTTACTAATTTTATATTGTTCCACCCAATGTGTGGGATTTTTATTTTATTATTAATATTTTTTTGTGAAAATCTTTCGATCTTCCCAGGAATTATAGAAAGTCCATTGGTTATCATTATCTCATAACTTATCTCATATAATATGTGCATTCCCAAGCATATGCCAAGATAGGGTTTGCCACTATTTATAAACTGAATTAATGCTTCAGTTAAATTTTTTCTATTTAGTTCTTTTATACAATCTGGGAATGAACTAACACCAGGGAATACAAGTTTATCTGCTAGATTAAGTTCTTTAGCTTCTGTTATAACCTTTGCTTTTATGTTGTTATAGAGAAAGGCATTATAAACACTTTGAATATTACCCATTCCATAATCTAAGATAGAGATCATTACTGCCCTATTAAACCTTTAGAGGATGGAATTTTATTATCTGTGATTTTTACAGCATTTTTTAATGAATGAGCCAAGCCTTTGAATATAGCTTCTGCAATATGATGTGAATTTTTTCCATATCTCTTAGTAATATGTAAGGTTACATTAGAATTAATTACAAAGGCGTGTAAGAATTCATAGATTAGTTCAGTATCAAAATTTCCTATTTTATCTCTTTCTATTTGGACATCATAGTTTAAAAAAGCTCTGCCACTAATATCAAGTGCAACTTCTATTAATGTTTCATCTAAAGGTAGAAGGGCAAAGCCATATCTTGCAATACCCACCTTTTTATTGAGCGCTTCATTTAATACCTGTCCAAATACAATGCCTGTATCCTCAACAGTATGATGAAAGTCTACCTCTATATCTCCTTTTGCTTTAAGTTCTAAGGTAAAAGATGAGTGCACTGCTATTTGGGTAAGCATATGATCAAAAAAGGGTATTCCCGTAGATATACTAGGATCTTTGTAGTTATCCAAATTTAAATATATATTAATTGAGGTTTCTTTAGTTTCCCTTGTCTTCTGTGCTTCTCTTATATTTCTCATATTTATCATGTGTACTTGATTCAATTTTTTTTACAAGTTCTTCTGCTTTGTTTAAGTCGGTAGGAAAGTCTATCTCACACCATTTATAATCTGATACATTGTATATCGATACAATATCTTTTTTTGCTAACATATCAATAGCTGATAAGTACCATTTTTTTAAACCAGAAGGATCTCTCATTAATTTTTCTACTGTTTCTTTAAATAGTTTTGTGCCTTTACCTCTAAATAGATGTATACCAATTGCCTCCCCATTTGCTCTATTATGATCAATATGTTTGCCTACCTCTATTAATTTATTATTTTTTGTATCGCTTATAACCTTCATATCATCTTCGTCATATTTGTTCTTTATATTAACTGCAACTGTAATATAAGATAAGTTTGTACTCAATAGCTTTTCAATTAAAGAGCTTTCAAAGATATCATCACCGTTAATAATTAAAAAATCACTATTAAACTCTTCTCTTGTTATCCAGCATGTAGCTAAATTATCTGATACCTGATAGAAAGGATTATAGCAGAACTTAATATTTAAATCTAAATTACCATAGATACTATTTACATAATTTTCAACAGTGACGGATTTAAATCCAGTTACAATAATTATATCTTTAATCCCTGATTTATTAAGTGCATTAATTTGATGTTCTATTATTGTTATATTGTTAATTTTAATTAAACACTTAGGCCTATCCTTTGTTAAAGGAGATAGCCTCTTACCTTGACCAGCACTTAATAATATTGCTTTAGTTATACTTCTCATTGGGCAACAAAAATATACTATTGATAATAAGCTAATATTATATATAATTTAAAATATTTGTAAATAATTAATTTAAGGATATAAATTTGAAGAGAATACTTATAACAGGTGCTAGTGGGTTTATAGGTAGCAATCTATTGGAGGCATTGCAACCTAAAGGGTACAAATTGTATGCCTTAGTGAGAGATCCCTCAAAATTAGAAACACATAATGAAACTGTAGAAATTGTAAAAGGGGATTTAACGGATAGTAATTTGAAATTGCCAGAAGTTGACTATGTTTATCACATTGCAGGGGTAGTTAAGGCAAAAAATTATAGAGAATTCTATGATGTTAATTACATTGGCACTGTTAATCTTGTACGCAATATTTTAAAGCAGAAAAATAAGTTGAAGGGTTTCTTTTTTTTATCTACTCTCGCTATTAATGGGGGTGAAGAAGAGATTATTTCTTTTGATACAACTGAGAATCCAAAAACACACTATGCTAAAAGTAAATTATTGGCTGAATATCATTTATTGAAATATAGTGCAAACTTTCCAATTATTATTGTTAGACCAACAGCTGTTTATGGCCCTGGTGAAAGGGAATTGTTAAAATATTTTAAATTTGTAAAAAATGGCTATGGCCCTATTTTGAATAAAAATAGTTTTTATTCCTTTATATTTATAGTTGATTTAGTTAATATATTATTGCTATTATTGGAGAAAGAGAATAATATTAGGGGTATTGTCATAGCTTCAGACGGGAAAAAATATTTATGGGATGATGTTGTAAAGACTCTTTCTAAAAAAATGGATATTAAGCCAAGGTTTGTTTATATTCCAAAATTTTTTGTTTACGTTGCTGCAGCAGTTAATACACTATTAAACTACTTTAGAAAAAAACCTTCAATTTTAACTATTGACAAAATAAAAGAAATATTTAAAAAAAGTTGGTTCTGTGATATTAGCGATTTAAAAAATATTATAGGGTATAATCCAGTCTATGATTTAGACAAAGGCTTAGATTTAACATTAGAATGGTATAAATCAAATAGGTGGTTGTGATATGGGAGATATATTTAAAAAATGTTATCAATTTAGTTACAAAGTTGAGGAATTAAAAAAGGCAAATAAATATTTTTACTATAGGAAGTTGTCTTCAATACAAGGGCCCGAGGTTGTTATTAATGGTAAGAAATTTATTATGTTAGGGTCAAACAATTATTTGGGTTTAACAGAGAATGAAATGGTTAAAGAAGCAGCGATTAATGCAATAAAGACTTATGGAACTGGATGCGCTGGTAGCAGGTTGCTCAATGGATCTACTGAGCTGCATGAAGAATTAGAGGCTACAATAGCCAACTTTTTTTCTAAAGAGGCAGCTCTAGTTTTTGCAACTGGAATGCAAGCGAATTTAGGAGCTTTACAGGCTTTACTAAATGGCAATCCTTTGGATAGCCGTCCACTGGCAATATTAGATAAATATGATCATGCGAGTATTATAGATGGATGTAAGCTAGCGCAAAACGATTTTAAAAGATATCCTCACAATGATATGCGTGCCCTTGAATTATTATTACATTGTAATATAAACAGAGAGAAATTGATAATTGTTGATGGCGTTTTTAGCATGGAGGGTGATTTGGCAGATTTGCCATCTATAATCTCATTAGCTAAGAAATACTCTACTAGGGTTATGGTTGATGATGCACATGGTATAGGAGTATTAGGTGATGGGGGCCGTGGTGTTGCAGAATACTATAATTTAATGGATGAGGCAGATATTATAATGGGAACATTTAGCAAGTCACTAGCAACTATTGGTGGTTTTATTGCATCAAATAAAGAAGTTATTGAATTTATTAAACATGTGGGTAGATCAATGCTTTTTAGTGCAAGTTTACCACCTGCTCTTGTCGCTGCCGCAAAAAAAGCTTTTGAAATTATTGATAATGAGCCTGAAAGAAGAGAAAGATTGTGGAAAAATACAGAATTTTGGTTGGAGGGTTTAAAAAGTTTGGGTTACGATATAGGTAAAAGTTCTACACCTATAGTGCCTGTGATTATTGGAGACGAAGAAAAAACATATGAAATATGCAAACATCTAGAAGAACTTGGGATATTTGTAAATCCAGTAGTTCCACCTGCTGTTCCACCTGGTAGATCTTTGCTTAGAACAAGTGTGATGGCTACTCATACTGAAGAACAACTTGAAAGGGCGTTAGATGCTTTTGCAAAAGTAAAAAAGCATTATGAAACATTACAATTTACTGATAAATAAATTATTAGTATGTAATTATCAACTAGCCACTCAGCTATAGTAGCAAGCAAAATAAAGGAGGGCTCTGAGGCATCAAAAGGATAGCTGTGTTCAAAACTCAAAATTATACTTTTTGTGTCACTAAATATAAATTTTATCAGTTATTGATGTATTCTTTTATAAGTTTTTCTTAGTTAGCAATAAAATTTATTGAAATTTTTATCCCCGGCAAACTAAAAAGCAGAATCTTTATTCTGGTATATCTTTAGTTGTTCAAAATTATAGGAATAAATTCTGTTTTAGAATTTGACTTCTGACCTTATTAATGTCTTTATTTTATAATCTACACTATAGGGTTTAACGGTAATTCAAAAGAATAGGATGATGGGCCCTAAGAACTCATATGCATTCTTACAAGATAATCACTCTAAAAGGCCCATGATCCTAGCATTCACGACACAGCTTTTAAGCTTAGGTGATATTAATGGCCTTATTCTCTTCCAATTATGGCAACAGAAACAACATTTCTCATTGGTGCACCGCCTAAGTTATGCGTAAGCCCGTACTTCAGCCGCTTAACCTTTCTCTCTTCGGGTACTCGTTCGAGGAGTTGTTCATATATTGCATAAAGCATCCTTAGTCCGGACGCACCTATGGGGTGACCGAAGCACTTAAGCCCGCCGTCCACCTGGCAGGGGATGTAGCCGTCAAGATCGTAGAACCCACTCATAACATCATCATAAGCTCCACCTTTGGGTGATATGTGGAGATCTTCCATTGTAATGAGCTCAGTGATGGAAAAACAGTCATGTACTTCCATCATGCTGACTTCCTCACGCGGGTTTTTTATTCCCGCCTCTTTATAGGCTTTTGAGGCGGCTACTCTTGTAGTAACAAGATGTGCATTGTCCCATTCGGTGTAAAGCGCCTCTTCACCTGAGCTCACAGCTATTTGTAGGGCTTTGATAGTAATTATCCCCTGGTTTTTCTTAAGGCTTTTTGCAATTTCTGGTGTGGTTACAATAGCTGCTGCAGAACCATCACTTACTCCGCAGCAGTCAAAAAGCCCCAAAGGGTAAGCAATCATGGGTGCTGCTTTAATCTGCTCAGCGGTTACCGCTTTACGCAAGTGAGCCTTAGGATTAAGCGCCCCGTTTGCATGACTTTTCTCAGATATATGGGCCATAGCATCTTTTAACTTATCCATTGGAATTTTATGCTTGGCGGCATATGCGGTGGCTAGTTGAGCAAACAAACCTGGTGCTGTTGCATTTGCTCCCCGCATGAGCATTTCAGTGCCGAAGGCTGCTCCTTCGGGGAGACCACCGTAGCCTGTATCCTTTAGCTTTTCAGCTCCAAGTGCTAGCACAATATCGTAAGCACCGGCTGCAACAGAATAACATGCAGCTCTTAGGGCTTCAGTAGCTGTTGCACAGTAATTTTCTGTTCTTGTAACAGGTATATAAGGAAGATGGAGTGTTTCTGCTAGGGGGTTACCACCCTTTCCCACATTTATCTCGTCTATGTGTGTTCCGAAATAAGCAGCCTGGATGTCTTTTTTTTCAATGCCCGCGTCTTCTATGCATTCAATAAAGGATTCAAGTATTAAATCCTGTTCGCTTGATTCCCATCGCTCCCCAAACTTTGTACATCCCATTCCCAGAATTGCAACCTTATCTTTAATACCATCAGCCATAATTATACCTCCTTATTGATTGGCACTGCTTTCCAGAAATAACCAGAAATATCCCTTTTATAGTCCCGGTACTTCCGCCTGAAGCTCATCTCAACACTCATTCCGGTTGAAAGGCTTTCTAGGTCGCAGTCTGTAAAATCAAACATGTATTTACCTCCATTCTCAAATATCACCTGGCCGTAAATGGCAGGTGGATTAAGTGAGGCAGCAAGGTTGTCTCCGGTAAAGCTCACTATATGGCCTACTTTATCCGAAAAACAGTAGGGCTCCATTTCACCTATTGCGCCGCATTTTGGATTAACACAAACACTCTGTGTTGGGTATTGAACTGTTCCACACTTTTTGCATCTTACTCCCCACAGCCCGAGGATTTCACGCCTCATTCTCCAGAGCTGAGACCATCGGGTCCACTTGTCTTCTTCGGAACGAAGTCCTGCATCCGCAGGAAGGGTATCCCGCCAGACAAGGTACTTGGTATAGTTGTTAAGCTCAGCTCTATTGGAGAGGCTTCTTGAAAGGCCATATCTTTTTGGAAGGTTCTTTATATTTTCTGTTACCTCAAGGTAAATGGCATCACAACCAGAGCCAAAGCTAACAAGTAGAATCTTATCTCCTGGAGAGGAATTTTCAAGAGCGCCTGTCAGCATAAGTAATGTGTGGGGGCTTCCAGTCTCTCCCACTTGCTGTTGAAGGTTGTCTTGTTCTGTCTCAGACGAAATGCCAAGTTTCTTATTAATGGCCTTTCTTGCTCCACTATAGTGGCAGGGGTAGATTATTTTTGTAAAGTCAGATATCTTAAGACCTGTTTTTTTTAAAAGACCTTCAACAGCCTCGGGTAAAATATCCATATATCCAAGATCGCGTATCCACCTATCTTCCCACTGCCGATCATACCTGGCAAATTCTCCCCTGAAATGATCAACAAAATCGTAGGTTACAGAATAGGAATCTTTTGCTTCAGCAATTACATTATCAGTACCAATAATTACTGAAGCACCTGCATCCCCAAAGATCAGCTCCTGAGCGGAAGCTGGTTTGCCCAGCCTGGTATCCGATGCAGTTACAACAATATTGTTTACTCTCTTTGATTCCACGCCTTCAAGGGCTGCAAGGAAGGCTGTAGTTCCGCACTTTATGCCCCCAGAAAAATCAGCAGCTCTTATCTGATCGTTTAAGCCAAGAGCAGCTACTATAATCCCCGCATTAAGCCTTTCTTTGTAAGGCATTGTAGTTGATGCAAAATATACACCTTCTACACTTTGACGGTCCATATCCCTCAAGGCGTTCATACTGGCTGCCACAGCCATGGTGATTGAATCTTCGTCAAAATTTGCAACCGCTTTCTCGCCGCTTGCATTTAGAATGTTTGCAGGATTCATCCAGCCCATAGCCTGGTATATCAGGTTGCGGTTTAACCGGTAACGTGGCACATAACTGCCATAAGAAATTATTCCTGCCATTATTTCACCTCATAATATTTACAGACTTCCGCGATTTCCTCTAAACAACGAAAGGCTGCTACATTAAAACATCTTGTATTTCCACAACAAACATCATTATAGGAAAATGCAGCTGTTGGTAGATTTTTTTTAGTTTTAACGCAAAAATCAAAAGCAATTCTATTCCTTTCTTCTTTTTCCCCTAACATGTAATATTTACAGTTTAAGCAACTCTTCTTTTTAATTATTCTACCTTTTTATTTCCCTTTAAATTGAGCTTTTCTTTTCTCCTGAAACGCTCTTAATCCTTCTTTAAAATCCTCAGTTGATGCTGCAGAGCCAAAACACTCAGCCTCATAATATAGGGCTTTATCCAGATCCATCTCTATTCCTTTATTTATTGCAAGTTTTATTATTTCTAGAATGACAGAGCTTTTTGACAAAAGTTTTTGTATAAACTCATCCACAGCTCTGTCCAAATTGTCAGCTGGAACAACCTTGTTTAATAGTCCAATACTGTAAGCTTCGTTGGCATCAATCATGTCGCCTAACATATCAATTTCCATAGCCTTTGTCCTGCCTATAAGTCTTGTAAGCCTTTGAGTTCCTCCAGCGCCGGGAATAACACCAAGATTAACTTCAGGTTGGCCAAACATTGCGTTATCAGAGGCGATTCTGAAGTCACAGGCCATGGCTATCTCATTCCCACCGCCAAGGCAAAGTCCGTTTATTTTGGCTATTATAGGCTTCTTGATTCCCTCCATATGTTTGGTAACATCATGGATTGATAAAGCATGATTCTTTGCTTCTATGGGGCTTAACTTTAGTATTTCAGGGATATCAGCACCAGCTGAGAAAGCCTTATCGCCAGAACCAGTCAATACAATGACTTTGATGTTATCATCCCCCTCAGCATCAAGGATAGCATCACGTATCTCTGACAGTAATACAAAATTTAACGCATTTAGCACATTAGGTCTATTAAGGGTTATAGTGGCAATGTTATCCTTTTTATTATATATTATATTTTTATACTCTGTCATTATTATCTCCTTTTTTATTTAGATTTTTCTATTTTGGCTGCATGCGTATTGCTGAGTCAAGACGGATGGTTTCCCCGTTCAGCACAGGGTTGGCAATAATACACTGTACCATGAGAGCGTATTCGCTTGGCCGGCCGAACCTAGCAGGAAAAGGCAGCTGGGCTTCAAGGGATTTCCTTGCATTTTCAGGAAGCAAGGAGAATAAGGGAGTGTCAAAAAGTCCAGGTGCAATTGTGACAACTCGGATGCCGCTTCTTGCAAATTCTCTAGCAAGAGGGAGTGTCATTCCCACTATTCCTGCTTTTGATGCTGAGTACGGTACTTGGCCTATTTGGCCTTCAAATGCGGCAACAGATGCTGTGTTTATGATAACACCACGCTCTTCGTCAGCATTAGGGGTGTTGTTCATCATTTGAGCTGCTGCAAGACGGATTACGTTGAATGTTCCCACTAGGTTTACCTGTATTACCTTGTTGAAAGAATCTAGAAGCATAGGACCTTTTTTGCTCACAGTCCTTTCAGCTATTGCTATTCCTGCACAGTTTACCAGTCCGTTTATACTTCCGCAACTATCCAATGTCTTTTGGATGCTCTCTTGAACCTGAGCCTCATTAGTTACGTCAGTGTGGCAGTATATTGTGCTGTCTGAAAGTTCTTTGGCAAGTTTACTACCTTTATCATCTTGTACGTCAAAAATGGCAGCCCTGCCACCTTTTTCCACGATACTTCGGACCGTAGCTTCTCCTAATCCAGAGGCGCCACCTGTTACAATAAAAGTGCTTCCTTTTACTTCCATATACAAATCCTCCTTTTTCTAAAATATAATTATACTTATCAAGTAATTCGTTAAACATTAGACTATTTTTTAGAATTACTAACACCATTATATTTAATTTTTTAATTGAAGTCAAATAATTAATTAAAATTCGTAAGATAAATTTTGAAAATACGAACTTAGTTTCAAATATCATCTTATAGTAGATGAATTCTTAAATCTATAGTTTATTGAAGATGATGATTGATTTTCTATTAAACATTATTAGTTGATATTTTAAGAATAGCTGAATATAAACATCTGTAATCTATTAATTCTAAAACAAAGTATCTTTAAATTATTTTAAATTCCTTTTGGGTTTTATATTATAAATAATATTAAAGAGAGAAATAGTTATAAAAATTACATACATAATTTATAAATTGTCGAATTAGGTCTAATTGGAATCTAAAATCAGCTATACACATTAAATTTAAATGATAGAGAATTTTGCACTCTTGAATATTCTGTAATATAAATATACATAAAACTGATAAAGAGATAATTTTTAATACAATCTATTATTTAAAAATTAATTTATAAACGTATTAAATAAAGATGGTATAAATAGAAGTTTATATCTAGTTTTTGTGATTTTTATGTCTAAATTTTTTCAATGTTAAGGTTGCCTAAAAATTATTTTGATATATTGGAAAAACCATAACTACTCATTTGCATTTATTTTAGTTTCTTTTGTGTTCACAAGAGACATGATAAATTATATCAAATTTAACATAAAATAACTGAAAAATTAATATAAACGCGCCCAGGAGGAGTCGAACCTCCAACCTACGGATTAGAAGTCCGTTGCTCTATCCTATTGAGCTATGGGCGCAATTTATAAAAAATATTTTTTAACGAATAATTACTCATTGTCAAGATGATAATATAATATATTATTGATTTTATCAATATGAATTCTAGATGAAATAATAGAATAATTTTTAAGCTTAGGAGAAACTAATATATGATATATGTAGGCACATCTGGGTTTAGACATAATAGTTGGGTAGATAAAATATATCCAGTCTCTTTACGCCCTACCAATTATTTAAAGTATTATATAAATAATTTGGGCTTAAGTTTTGTGGAAATTACTTTTACATTCCATAAAATGCCTTATTATAAAACAATAGATCAGATAGCTGAAAATATTGGGAACAATTCTTTAGCATTATCTATAAAATTATATAAAGAATTATTGAAAGAATCGTTAAATGAAGAATATGTGAGGACCTTTATTGATGCTTTAGCCCCGCTAAATAAAGATAATATAGTCTATGTTTTATTGGCTGATTTTCCTTATAGTTTCACTGCCTCTAGAAAAAATGTTGAAACAATACTCAATCTTAAAAGGTTATTTGAAAAAAATATTTTTTTTGTTTCATTACCCCATAGGTCATGGTATAAAGAGAGATATTTTAATTTGTTTAGGGAAAAGAATATAGGAACAATCATCCATTATATTCCATTGCATAGTGAGGATATGACGCCTTTTACTCCCATAACAACCAATAAATATGCTTATTTTAGAATATACAGTAATAAGTTTTTATATTTACAGTCAATGAATAAAAATATAGCATTTAACTACAATACTAAACAATTAAAGAGTATAGCTAATGAGGTCAATAAGCTTTCTATTGTAACAAAGGATACTTTTGTTGCTTTTTGCAATATAAGGGATGGATATTCAGTGTATAATGCACAAAGTTTAAATAAAATTTTAAAGGAATACAATGATGAGCCATAGACATTTAGTTGAACTATACAATAAGAAGTTTTTAAATTCAAAATTATTATTTGAGAATTATAAAAATATATTTCCAAGAGGAGTTTGTCATAATATTAGAAACATAAAACCTTTTCCCTTTATAACAAAAAAGACTAATAATATTTATTTATATGACATTGATGATAACAAGCTGATAGATCTATGGATGGGTCACTATACACATATACTTGGCCATTCTAATATGGCTATTATAAATAAAGTTAAAGAGGTTTTAGATAATAATGCCCATGTTGGAACAGTAAATATATATCAATATGAATTAGCCGAAATTCTTTGTGATGCTATTCCCTTTATAGACAAATTAAGATTTTGCTGCTCTGGGACTGAAGCAACAATGTATGCTACAAGGGTTGCGCAAGCTTATACTGGTAAAAATATCATTGTTAAAATGGAGGGTGGCTGGCATGGGGGCAATCCAGATCTATCACACTTTATTCAAGCACCTTATGAAGGAAAAATCACTAACCATACTATTGCAATACCTTTTAATGATAAAAAGACTTCAGAAGAGCTGCTTGAAGCTTATAGGGGAAAGATTGGGTGTATTATTTTAGAACCAGTTATGGGTTCAGTTGGATCAGTGCTTGCTACAAATGAATATTTATCGTTTTTAAGGGATTATACAGAGAAGAATAATATAGTTCTTATTTTTGATGAGATTATATCAGCGTTTAGGTTTTGCTATGGCAGTATTTCAAATTTATATAATATTGAGCCTGATTTAATAACTATGGGCAAGATTATAGGCGGGGGTTTTCCAATTGGTGCATATGGTGGCAGAAAGGATATAATGGAAATAATAGAGAAAAAGGATATTGTTGTAGGGGGGGGTACATTTTCAGCAAATCCAATAAGTATGGTTGCTGGTAAAGAGATGTTAAAATTATTAAAGGACAAAAATTACACTTTTTTAAATAAAATGGGTAGTACCATTAAAGATAAAGTTAATAGTTTTCTAAATGAAATGAATTTAAATGCTTTTTCATCAGGTTATGGTTCAATGTTTAGCTTAATTTTTGTAAAAAACGAAGATTATATATATAATATGCCCTCAACATTTATATATGACGTTGATAGTAAAATGAATAACATGTTTCAGGCTGTCGCACTTCTGGGAAATATGTTTACAATGCATGGTGGTGGGGCTTTAAGTTTTTTGCATTTAGAAGAAAGCCTAATTAATAAGATAATTGAGATATACTATGATTCTTTAGTTTTATTAAGAGAGAATTTAGATGAATAAGAAGAATAAAAAAGCAGCAGCATTAAGATATAGACAACAAATAGATAATGCACCTAAACTAGTTGCAAAGGGTCAAGGTTCTGTTGCCGATGAGATTATAAAAAAGGCAAAAGAATATGGTATACATATAAAAGAGGATGCAGATTTAATTGAGGTTTTATACTCTCTTGATATTAATGAAGAGATTCCTGCAAGCTTATATGAGGTTGTAGCCAAGTTATTAGCTGAATTATATAAGATAAATAATCTAAAAGATTAGCTTTAACCGGTGTTGACAAAGAAACTTATAGGTATATTATAATTATTAGCACTCAATTAAGTAGAGTGCTAATGGTAGAGATTATGTTAAGCGAAAGAGAGAAAAAAATATTTAAAGCTATTGTCGATTTGTATATAGAGAAGAGAGAACCAATAGGTTCAAGATATATTGCAAAACACGGGCCTATACCTGTATCAGCTGCTACAATCAGGAACATTATGAGTGATTTAGAAGAGAGAGGCTTGATTACTCACCCCTATACATCTGCAGGTAGAATACCCACAGATGAAGGTTTTAAATATTATGTTAATGAGTTGATAAATATTGATGCTGTAAATAATCAGATATCTGAGAGATTGAAACAAGTTATTGAGGGATCAAATTTTGAATCTATATTTGAAAGACTATGCAATACCATAAGTGAATTGACGAATAGTGTGGTATTTATTTTTGAGCCAAATATAAGTTCAATGGTATTAAAGCATATACATTTTGTTAGAATCAACAATGAAAAGGTTATAGCAATTATTGTTACTAAAACTGGCATAGTGCATAATGTAATGTTAAATTTAGATGCTAAAATTAAAGATGACGAATTAAAGAAGATATCTAATTATTTGAATGATAATTTTGTGGGCAAGAATCTATTTGAAATAAAGAAACATATTAGTAAACAATTAATGATAGACAAGGAACATTTTGATAGGATAATGGATGCTATTAGAAAAGGTGGAGATGATCTATTCAAAACAATTAATAAGAATTTTGTGTTTGTAGCTGGAACACCAAATATAATTGATGGTGAGTATATAAATGATGCTGAGAGATTAAAAAATCTACTAAAATCTATTGAAGAAAAATCCTTTATTTATAATATTATAAATAAATGTTTAAACGCGAAAGAAGTAAAATTATTTATTGGTTCAGAGATAGGGGAGTCTATTCTAGAGGATTATGCACTACTAACAAAAAATTATAAAAGCGAAAATATAGTAGGTTATCTTGGTGTTTTAGGTCCAAAAAGTATGTCTTATCCGTCAGTAATACCAATAATTAACTATACAGCTGATTTTTTGTCAAATTTACTAAAACAATATGGAGGTTATGATGACAAATAATGGTAAGAATGAAGAAATAATCGAAGATTTAGAGGAATTTAAAAGGAATAGAACAGAAGATGGAGATGATCATAATACAGGAGAAGAACTTATTGAAAATAAAGAAGTTTTGGATAGATTAGAAAAAGAATATGAGAGATTAAAGGAAGAAAATAAAAAGTTAAAAGAGGAAATGGGCAAAAAAAAGGAAGAAGTTCTGCGCATAATGGCTGATTACGAAAATTTGAAGAAAAGGCTTATAAAGGACAGTGATTATAAAATTAAAAATGCTATAAGTAAATTTGCTGTGAGCATCCTTCCCGTGGTTGACCATTTAGAGATGGCCCTAAGTCATTCTAAAGAAAGTGCTTCCTTTGAGTCATTGTATGAAGGTGTTGAATTAACTTTAAAACAATTTAGAGACGCATTAAAGAAACATGGGGTTGAGGATATTAAGGTAGAGAATGATGAAAAATTTGATCCAAACTTTCATGAAGCAATGATGATTGAAAGTAGGGATGATAAGGAGAATAATGTAATAACAAAGGTTTTACAAAAGGGTTATCTTATGCATGGTAATGTTATAAGGCCTGTTAAAGTTGCTGTAAATAAAAAAGAAAAACAAGACAAGGAGGTTGAAAATGGCGACTAAAAGCGGAAAAGCTATAGGCATTGATTTAGGCACAACAAACTCTGTTGTAGCATTAAGAGAAGGTAATAATACAAAGGTGATTATAAATGCTGAAGGGCAATCTACAACACCTTCAGTTGTTGCTTTTACCGAGAGTGGGGAGCGCCTTGTTGGTTTGTTAGCTAAGAGGCAAGCTATCACAAACCCGGAAAATACAATCTTTAGCATTAAAAGATTGATGGGTAGAAAATATAGCCATCCTCAGGTTAAAAAAGCAAAGGAGATCTTACCTTATAAAATAGTTGAGGCAGAAAATGGTGATGCCTGGGTGGAAGTGAGGGATAAGAAATATTCTCCACCAGAGATATCAGCAATGATATTACAGAAACTCAAAAAGACTGCTGAGGATTATCTAGGTGAAACTGTAACAGATGTGGTAATAACGGTACCCGCATATTTTAATGATGCACAAAGACAAGCTACTAAGGATGCTGGAAGGATTGCAGGTTTAAATGTGCTCAGGATAATCAATGAGCCAACAGCAGCATCACTTGCATATGGTTTAGATAAAAAGAAAGATGAAAAAATTGCAGTATATGATCTAGGAGGGGGAACCTTTGATATCTCAATATTAGAATTGGGCGATGGTGTTTTTGAAGTTAAATCAACTAATGGCGATACCTTTCTAGGTGGTGATGATTTTGATAATAGAATTGTAGACTTTCTTGCAGAAGAGTTTAGGAAGGAGAATGGAATTGATCTAAGGAAAGACAAGATGGCTTTACAAAGATTAAAGGAGGCAGCTGAAAAAGCTAAGCACGAACTCTCATCAGCATTAGAGACGGAGGTTAATCTACCCTTTATAACTGCTGATCAAAGTGGACCGAAACATTTGGTTAAAAAATTATCTAGGGCAAAACTAGAATCATTAGTTGGAGACCTAGTTGAAAGAACACTAGAGCCCTGTAAGAGAGCCTTGGAAGATGCAGGATATACTACAAGTGATATAGATGAGGTAATCTTAGTAGGTGGTATGACTAGGATGCCCTTAGTGCAACAAAAGGTAAAGGAATTTTTTGGCAAAGAACCACACAAAGGTATAAATCCAGATGAGGTTGTGGCAATTGGAGCAGCTATTCAGGCAGCTGTTTTGAAAGGTGAAGTCAAGGATGTGTTGTTGTTAGATGTAACACCGTTATCACTTGGTATTGAAACATTAGGTGGGGTTATGACTAAGATTATTCCAAGGAATACAACTATCCCAACTAAGAAAAGCCAGGTATTTACAACTGCTGCCGACAACCAAACGTCAGTTACAATACACGTATTACAAGGTGAGCGCGAAATGGCAAAAGACAATAAATCAATAGGAAGGTTTGACTTAGTTGGTATACCGCCAGCTCCAAGAGGAATTCCTCAAATAGAGGTAACCTTTGATATTGACGCAAATGGTATTTTACACGTAAGCGCTAAAGACCTAGGAACTGGCAAGGAACAATCTATAAGGATTACTCCAAGTAGTGGCTTGACTGAAGAAGAAATTGATAGAATGGTAAAAGAAGCTGAAATGTATGCCGAGGATGATAAAAAGAAAAAAGAATTAATAGAGGTAAGGAATCAAGCAGATAATATAATATACTCTACAGAAAAATCGTTAAAAGAACACGGTGATAAAATAGATGAAAATACAAAGGCTGAGATTGAGAAAGCTTTAGAGGAACTTAAAAAGGTTCAGAATGAGGATGATATAAATAAAATTAAGACAGCTATCGAGAAATTGACTAGTGTTTCACACAAATTAGCTGAAGAGATATATAAGGCATCACAAGCTGGGCAGTCTGCTGGAGACCAAGGTGATGCTGGGCAAGCTGGCAGCACAAGTGAAGCAGGTTCTAAGTCGGCTGGCGGTACCAATGAAGCTGGTAGTCAAGACGAAGATGTTGTAGATGCAGATTATGAAGAAGTAAAAGATGATGATAAGAAATAAAAAAGGGCGTGATCACGCCCTTTTTTATTTACATCTATAAAAATGC
>JAXHVM010000001.1 GCA_034189185.1 Deferribacterota bacterium | reverse complement strand
AAGAATATTAGAGAATATCGAATTAGCAAATAAACTAGGTTTTAAACCCATAAAAATAAATACTGTGCTTTTAAAAGGTTTTAATGATGGTGAAATATTAGATTTCTGTGAGTTTGCAGCAAAAACAAATACATTTGTTAGATTCATTGAGTTTATGCCAGTTGGAGATAATAAATGGAATGAGGATAAAATAATAAAAAAAGAGGATGTGCTGAAAATAATCTCATCTAAATACAGCTTTAAAAAAATAGAGGATCATTATAATACAACCTCCACAGACTATCAACTATCTAATGGTGGTATTATTGGACTTATAACACCCATTACTAATCATTTTTGTAAATATTGTAATAAAATAAGAATATTAGCAAATGGCAATATAAGACCCTGTTTGCTCTCAAATAACGAAATATCGCTCTTTGACATTATCAAAAAAAGGGATAGCAAAAACTTTCTTAAAACAGTCCAAAAAGCAATAGACATGAAACCAAAAAATCATAATATAATTAATGATAAAGGTGGTGGTAATGACACGCCTATGTCCTCAATTGGTGGATAATCTACATATAAGATATGGTAAAGAAATATTTAATATTAAACTACCATTTAAAGTCGAATTGATAGATTCTAATAAAGAAACACCTCACTTAAGCAATGATGAAATATATAAAAAAACAATGACCTACGCTATAAAAAGTCAAAGTCTAAATGCACTCATCAATAAAGCAAAGAAAATTCTAATAGTTCTACCGGATATAACAAGAAAAAGTGGCGTTAAATTTATTTTACCCTATTTAATAAATGATATTTGTAAAAATAATAAACCCTTTAATATAATATTCGCCACTGGGATTCATAGGTCAATAACATCAAATGAAATTAAAGAAATAATTGGTTATGATATATATGATATAGTTAAAGATAAGGTTATAGAACACAATCCATATGATAGAATAAACCATATATATTATGGTAAAACAAAAAAAGGAACACCCTTGCTACTAAATAGTGCTTATCACAATAGTGATCTAATAATAACTATTGGAGCAATTACATACCACTATTTTGCAGGATTTGGTGGTGGACGTAAAATGATTATACCAGGGATCGCGGCAGAAAATACAATTATTAATAATCACAAGCTCGTAATAGATGAAAAAAACCTAAAAAGAAGACCAACTGCAACAACGGGAAAACTGCAAAACAACCCAGTACATAACGATATCATTGAAGGTGTTATGATAACCAAAGCTAACAAAACGCTATTTGCAATAAATACAATTATAGATGAGAAGGAAAATTTAATAGATATTGTAAGTGGTGATCTTTTTATGTCCCACATAGAAGCCTGTAGAGAATATTTTGACATGACTGCAATTAAGGTTAACAAAAAATATGATATATTAATTGTATCCTGCGGCGGTTTTCCAAAAGACATTAATATGGTACAGGCCCACAAATCACTAAATAGAATCTCTAATATTGCCAAAGAAAAGGCTCAAATATATTTTTTTAGTGAATGCATTGATGGGTTTGGCAACAATTATTTTAAAGAATTTTTCGATATAGGAAGCTCTAAAGAAATGATCAAAGAGCTAATTAAGAATTATCATGTTAATAGACAAACTGCATATTCGTTAAAATTACTCACTGAAAATTATGATATAAATCTCTACTCAAATTTTGATGAACAAGAATGCAGAAAAATGGGCTTTAAGAAAATAAACTCCATAGAGGCGCTTAAAACAATAAATCCGAATAATAGAAACATTGCTTTTATTCCTAATGCTTATAATTATCTCTTTGAAGATTAACTCTATTTTAATTATGATTATGTACGTGTTTATCACCTACAAACAACAAAGGAAAAACTATATCACTTGTACAACAAGGTAACCATACAGCTAAAAACAAGAATATAAAGACAACAATACTTGTAAATATATCTACTGAACCTCCTGCCATAAGAATATGGAAGAGTGAGGCCCATGTGCTAATTAATACGTGTAAAAAATGGGGAATCTTAGTAATAGCTTTAAAATAGGCTATAATTATTCCCAATATAGCAAGAGGATTAACTAGCCACCATTTTTCAATAAACCCTAAATGAATACCACGATTTGGAAGATCTAACAACCATTCGCCTAGATATGGCACAATGGAATCACTTATAGTTGCTATTCCCACAGAACCAATATATCCAATTATAAAAACATTTAGAAAAGTTGGTTTATAATTATTATCAGATTTATATATTATTAAAAGAGATGTCGTTACAAGTGCACTCATTAACACATGCAGTGGGTGAAAAATATAGAAAATCTTATATGAAACCTCATAAGGAACAGTTCTTAACAAGAGCAACAAAACTATCCCTGTTATTGCCCCAACAGTAGTAAAGGGCATATGATTCTTTAATTCTTTAGCTATTAAACTCAACATATTAGTTTGTTTAATAATATTAATATATTTAAAAGTCAATCAATAAGATTTATTTTAAAAAAATAACTTTTATAGTTTTATCAACAATATCAAAATTGCTAACGTATCTTTACTTATAAAAAATCTCTCACTTGTAAGTTACTTAAACAGCCAAAAAAATGAATTTTATAATAATGAGGCACAACAAATGTGCTTTTATTTTATAAAAAGATAATTAAACAATTTATCATCTGTTGATAAAAATAGATGACTGCTGTTATCAATAATCTTGTTATATACCTCTAAGGATTTCATATAATTGTAGAATTCAGGATCCTTGCTATAGGCTTTAGATGTGATTTTTATAACTTGAGCATCTGCTTTTCCCTTTATCTCCTCCATTTTCCTATAAGCTTCTGCTATTATAACCCGCCTCTCTTTATCTGTCCTTGATCGAATTTTTGCAGCTTCCTCCTTCCCCTCTGACCTATATCTTTTTGCTATCCTTATTCTCTCTGATCTCATCCTGTCAAAAACCCTCTCCTCATTTTCTTTTGGTAGATCTGCCCTTTTAATTCTCACGTCATCAATATAAACACCATATTCTTCAGCTTTTTTTCTGGACAAAGTTGTAACATTGTGCATTATTTTTTTTCTATTTTCTGAAATAACTGAAGATAAATTATGATTTGCAAGCTCTATCCTCATTTCAGAGTATATAATATCATCTATACGTGTTAATGCTCTTTCCATATCTCTCACTGTAAGATAAAATCTAAGTGGATCGACTATCCTCCATTTACAGTAATTATCTACAACCAATATCTTTTTATCTTTGGTTATTATTTCTGCAGGTTCTGCATCGTACTCAAGTAGCTTTTTACTTAAGGTATTCACTTTTTGAATAAATGGTATTTTCATCTTTAAACCGGGGTCTTTTATTACATTAACAGGTTCGCCCATTTGTGTAATAATTACCTGCTCTGATACTTCAACAGTAAAAAGAGCATTAATTAACAAAATTATCATCAATAATAACAAAACAGATATAATAACTAAACTATTTTTCACTTCCAATCTCCTTTCTCTTAATACTATCTAGACCCAACAAAGGTCTAATTTCAGTTATATTGGAGTCAAATATGTAGTTTCTGCTTTTACTTAAAAATTTACTCACATTTTCTAAGTATAAACGTCTCTTTGTAATTAGCGGAGATTTTTTGTACTCCTCAAAAATTTGCAAGAATCTAGAGGTCTCACCCTTTGCCTGTTCAACTTGCTCTGAACTATATGCCTGAGCCTGGTATATTATTGAGGCAGCTTTTGCTCTGGCTTTTGGTATCACTTCATTCCTATAAGCTTTTGCTTCATTGACAAATCTATTTCTATCTTCTTTTGCACTAGCAACATCTTTAAAGGCAGCATCCACTGGTGTTGGTGGGGATATATCTTGTAATTGTACTAATACAACTTTTACCCCACAATTATAGCTATCTAAAATTTTTTGTAATGATCTCATTGTTTCAATCTGAATCCTGCCTTTACCTGTTGTTAATATATCATCTATTTTTTCTTTCCCTGCAACTTCTCTAATAACAGCTTCGGCTGCCTCTTTAATAGTTTTTCTAACATTAGAAACCTCATAGAGATATTTGATTATATCGCTAATCTTATATTGAACAATAAAATCAATACTTACTATGTTTTCATCCCCTGTAAGCATTAATGACTCACTAGAAATCTCTTTCACTCTACCACCCACTGTTGTTCTATAACCAACCTCTATTCTATGAATCTTTGCTATCTCTGCTTTATCAACAGTCTCAATCGGAAAGGGCATATGATAATGCAGCCCTGGACCAACAATCTTTACAACTTTGCCAAACCTTTTTACAACTCCATTCTCGCTAGCATCTATCATGTATAAACCAGTTGATACCCAAACCAACAAGATAATAATAGCAATAATAAAAATAACTCTCAAATCTTTAAATTTAATCTTTTTAAAATTAATTCTTATATTCCCAAAGGGATCTTTTTCTATCATTTATTCAGACTCCTCAATTTATATTACCCTAGTATATATAGTAACATAAAATATAAGAATATAAAATATTAATTGAAAAAATTTAAATGTTTAATTTTTGGATAAATAGGTCCTTAGCGAATTACGATTACTTACAATTTTAGTAAATACACAAGTTTTACATAATTTACTGTAATCTATTAAAATGCCACAATTTATCTTATAATAAATAAACTTTTTAACATAATAATGTATTTGTTAATTATAAAACAAAAAACTTTTAATTTATAAAATACTAGAAAAATATTTTAAAGCTTCATCTAATAAACTAGTGTTAAATAAGATGTTTAACTACTTAATAAATTATATTGAATGAATATTTTTATTCATATTGACAAACATATAATTCCTTTTTATAATATGTTACCTTTATATAACAAAACATTAGGAGGTAATTATGAGAAATCTGTTGAAGTTATTTATGGTGTTCTGTTTGACTTTTGCTTTTACGCAAACTATCTTTGCACAAAATGACGATGAGACCATTCTTGGTCAGTGGAAAACTATTGATGATGAAACTGGTAAACCAAAATCAATAGTTAATTTATACATAGAGAACGGCAAACTCTATGGTAAGATAGTGAAACTTTTTAGGGAAGAAGGAGAAGATCCTGATCCAGTATGTGACAAATGTGAAGGGGAATATAAGAATAAAAAGATAATTGGTATGGTTATTATCAATGGATTAACAAAAGAAGATAATGTGTGGACCAATGGTAAAATTCTTGATCCTGAAAAGGGTAAATGGTATAGAACTAAAATATGGGAAGAAGATGGAAAATTACAGGTGAGAGGTTATGTAGCTTTTTTTCATAGAACTCAAGAATGGGTTAGACCAACTAAGGAGGAAATGTTTAAGGGTGAATTATAATAATGTGAATGATAATAGTAAACAGCTGATTGAAATAGCAAATAAAATATTATCAAAAGAACCCTTTAGTATATTCTTGGAAGCAAAGATATTAGACTTCCAAATAGGTAGTGTTATATTAGAAATACCTATCAGTGAAAATTACTTACAGCAAAATGGGTTTGTCCATGGTGGTGTACTAAGCTATGCAGCAGACAATGCTCTGTCATTTGCAGGAGGTTCTGTCTTGGGGACCAATGTGCTGACCCTTGAATTTAAAATAAATTATTTGAGGCCAGCAATTGGAAAAAGCCTCTTAGCATATGGGAATGCAATCTATTCAAGTAAAAGGCAGGCAGCTTGTAGAAGCGATATTTATGTGGTTAATAAGGAGGATGATAAAAAGCTATGCGCAATAGCTCAAGGAACTATTATAACAATAGATAATCAAAATAATAGTAAAATGAGCTAGAATAGCATAAAGGCCTCCTTATTTTAACTTTAGTGTAGTAAATTATTACAGCGAAATATAATATATGTGGTTACATCAATATTTATAGTCAGTTACATTTGTTTTTAAAAAATAAATGTAACTGACTATTTATTATAGCTTTTCCACATATCGTCATCATTATAGCATTTTTCTTGTTCAGCCTTTGAATTAGCTGCATCTTTCTCAATATCTCTAGCACCATAACTATTTTTTAGTATTTCATTATACCACTCATGTTGAATAAGTAGATTCATTATCTCATTTGTACCTGTCCAAATTTGGGCAAGCCTTGAATCACGAACAATTTTCTCTATAGGATAGACATCTGTATAACCAATACCACCCATCACTTGCATAGCAATATTACTTACATCCCACGCCATTTTTGTTGCAAATTTTTTAGCCTCGCTAACAAGTCTCCTCTTATTTGGAGCATCATTGTCAATAGCTTTTGCTGCCATATATGTTATACTTCTTGCTGCATCTAATTGTGTCACCGCATCGCTTATCATAAAACTAACACCCTGGAACTTTCTAATAGGTTTGCCAAAAGCAATCCTTTTGTCGCTATATTTTGTAGCAATTTCAATTGCAGCCCGTGCCATACCTAAACTTGCTGCTGCCGAGGTTAATCTCTCTGGTATCATCATTTGGTTGAAAACAATTGCACCTCCGTGCAGTTCACCTACTATATTTTCCTTGGGCACTTTTACATTTCTAAATACAAGCCTACCTGTGCCTCCACCCCTTGTGCCATGAAGACCGTAGACATATTCTGTTTCAATTTCATCACAACGCTCAACAATAAAAGTACTGATACGCTGATATTTATTAGCATCTTCACTAAGATTTGTTCTACAGTATACAAGAAAGATATCAGCTTCTGCTGCTCCTACTACAAATCTTTTCTGACCCCTAATAACAAAATGGTCACCCTTTTCCTCAGCAACTGTAGCAGCCCCAAAAAAATCTGAGCCACCCCTTGGCTCGGTTAAAGCTTCAGCACATATTTTCTCGCCACTTAATATTGGTTTTAAATATTTTTCTTTCTGTTTTTCTGTTCCAAAGACACTAAGAGCCTCACCTACTATAGAAGGCATAACAAAGGCACAGCCAAGGGCAGTACCTAAAACACCGATTTCTTCCTCAGCTTGTACTTCTGCACCCCAAGTAAGCCCTCTTCCACCCCACTTTGGATCAAATCTGAGGCCCAATAAATTATTTTTACCTAATTCTCTAACAAAATCCCTGGGATATTTAATTTCATCTCTATCCATTGCCTGGATATATTCTGATGATATACGGTCTCTAGCAAATTCCCTGACTTCCCTTTGAATATCTTTCTCTTGTTTGTTTAATAATTCTTTATAAAACATATAACACCTCCATTATATTCCCTTAATAATCTTACGCAGTTCAACCTTGTTTATTTTGCCTGCACTAGTTAGCGGGATTTTAGCACCATTTATAAACTATTATTTTCTTTATATATGTTATCTCTAAATATATTAACAAAAATTAACGCCAATTTTTTCATATGATTTTTTACCTCTTCTTTTTTTCTACCAGGATAATTTATAAACGTTATAAGAATTCCATTAATACCTGAAAAAAACAGATGAGTTAAATATCTTAATCTGTTTTTACCACCTTCCTTTTGAATTACCATTTCTATTCGATCTAAAAAGGATTTCATTGAATTATTAAAATTTTGCGTTAATTTATTATCGAAATTGCCACCTATCATAAACTGAGACATCATCATAAAGTAATGGTCATTTTCACTAAGATAATCTATAAGTATATTAGCAGTTTCGTTTAACATGTTTTTATCCACCGGCTTATCAATAAGGTTATCTAATCTATTCTTTAGCTCTTCTAAGCCCATCAAAAATACTTCTAAAAATAATTCATCTTTATCGTGAAAATAGCGATAGATACTTGCATGAGATATGCCAGCATTTATTGCAATCTCTCTCATACTAACCTTCTGAACCGGCTTTTCACTAAATACTTTTAATGCTGCCCTAATTATAATTGATCTTTTAACTTTTCTTTCATGGTTCTTAAAATCTAAAAAAGTAGCCGGAATATCCATAAAAAACACTCCTTATTAAATAAACCATATTAATTATAATGTTACCATTGGTTAATAAACAATTCAACAAAAATTATAAAATTTTTTTAATATATAATTAATCTGCATAATAAATTAGATTTATATTAACAAAAATTTATTCTGTCACTTTTTCAGTGATTAATTTTATTAAACTTCTTAGAAGCAAAAACTGCAGCTCCATAGGCGCCTATAAATTGAGGCATATTACTAACTATTAAATTGGTATTTAACGTTTCCTTTAGCATTGAAACAATACAGTTATTCTTAGCTACCCCTCCTGCAAAAACAACAGACTCAACTATACCTATTCTATTTAACATTGATACAGCTCTTTTCACAACTGTCCTATTTACTGCATTTGCTATATTCTCCCTTCTTTCCCCTTTTGTTAATAGAGATATAACCTCAGATTCAGCAAAAACTGTACATGTGCTATTAATCACAACCTGCTTATCACAAGTTAAATGTTTATTATCACCTAATTCATCAATAGAATAACCAAGGGTTTCAGCCATAATCTCAAGAAATTTTCCTGTACCTGCGGCACATTTATCATTCATTTCAAATTTAGCAATTTTACCACTATTATCAATTGATATGACTTTAATATCCTGGCCACCAATGTCTAATACCGTTCTTGCATCTGGAAATAAATTAAAAACACCTATTGCATAGGCTTTTATCTCTGTGATAGTATCAATAACATCAAAATAACTCTCTAAGATATATCTACCATAACCTGTTGCTACAAGTTTAGAATAGCTATATTTACTAAGTAGTTTTTCTACAGTTTTTGAAGGGTCATATCCTGTCTTTACAATCTCATAGTTAATATTCCTGCTATCATCTAAGAGAACAAACTTTATTGTTGTTGAGCCTATATCTAAACCTGCAAACATTTACAATCAGTTATACCAACTTCATTCTAATCTTTCCAAAAAAGCTTCTATTCTTGTTCTAAGCTGGCCTATATCCTCATTACTATAATCGGTTTCAATTTTTAATGTGGGGATCCCCTCCATCTCTAATGATTTTTCAATATTATATGACTCAATCATATAGGGTTGACAAAATTGCAATGAATAGTGAATAACCCCATCAGCATTATATTTCTTATACATCTCTTTTATATGCTTTAATCTTTCAGGGTTTGGAGTAAATATTGCACATTCAATTTGAAAATAGCGATCAACTATTGCATCAATTAATTCATCTACTGTTTCCCCTGTGTTATTAACTAAGTTTCTAATACCCCTTTCACCAACACAAGACTCCTCGCCTACAATAACTGCATTATTTTTTTCAATGAGGCTTGGTATTTTCCAATTGGGTAAAGCCATAGGACAACCTGTAATAATTAATCTCTTAGCATCTTTATTTTTAACCCCACTACCACTTTTAATCCTTTCTTCAAGCTCATCGCATAATTTATTAACAGAATCAGTAAAACGAATTGGATCATCATAAAAATAGATTTGATTTATCAAAAGTGAATCAAGCCCAGATATAGATATGCATTCTGAAGATCTTAAATTATTTAATCTATCTATAGCTTTTCTTTTGTTGTTAACTATGTCAATTCCTTTTTTTAAACTTTCTACATCAATTTTATGCCCTGTTAACTTTTCAACAGCATCTTTAAATCTTATATATTCATTTTTTAAGAGTTTTTTACCAATCTCTGTCTTCATTTGTGGTAAATCAATTATATGTAGATTAGGCACTAAATTATCCAAAGTCTCATAGGCTTTCTTCTTACCATCACAGGTATTTTCACCTACAATCATATCGCAGGCTTCAATATAGGGACAAACATTGCCTAATTTAAAGCCAAAAGCAGATTTTATTAAAGCACATAGGTTCCTAGGCAATATCTCCTCAACCTTTTCTGTCATAAAATCAGCACCTGTGCAAAGCCCCACCAATGTTGAACCAGTAGCTCTAACTATTTCCTCAGGCACAAACACACAAAATGAGCCAATTACCTTTTTACCCTCTTTCTTTGAATCAATTAATTCTTTTATCCTCAAGCCATGAACTTCTTGCATCACAAAATTAAAATAATCCATTGATTTAGGTCTATTCTTTTGACTTAGATAAACCTTTGAATAATTATCGCTAACGGCATTTAAAAGCAGATCATGTGAATTTAAATCCAAACCTAAGGACTGCCACATCTGCCTATAATTATTTTCCTTATCCATATACGCCACCCTCCATTAATATAAGAATTATATCTTTATTGCATCTATGTCAAGCTCCACACTTGTTATTCAATTCATTTAAAGTTTAATTTCCCTCGATTTTATATAATAATTGTTTTAAATATATTAACAAGTTGTATAGACATAAAATTATTAAAATTATATAATATTAATTATATTTTAAAATCTTTAATAACCTTTGACATGGAGGTTAAAATGAAAAAATTTTTAATAGGCATTGATCAGGGTACATCAAGTTCAAGAGCTATTCTACAATCTGTAGATGGAGACGTCGAATATTTAGCTCAAAGCGAGTTCCAATGTATATACCCTAAAATTCAATGGGTAGAGCAAAACCCCGATGATATTTTAAAGACAACTATATCAAGCTGTAAAAAAGCCATAGAAAAAGCTAATGAACTCAAAGGTAGTATTGAAGCAATTGGCATAACCAACCAAAGAGAAACTACAATAATTTGGGACAAAAAAAGTGGAGAACCTGTATATAATGCCATTGTATGGCAAGATAGAAGAACATCAGACCTCTGCACTAATCTAATTAATAATGGCTATGAAAAAGAAATAACTTCAAGAACTGGTTTAGTTGTAGACCCATATTTTTCTGCAACAAAAATAAAGTGGCTTCTTGACAATATAACAAATTTAAGGGAAAGAGCAAAGAAAGGAGAACTAGCCTTTGGAACAATAGATACATTTTTATTATGGCACTTAACTGGTGGGAAAGTTCACGCAACAGATGCTACAAATGCATCAAGAACAATGCTTTTCAATCTAGCTAAGCAAGATTGGGATGATGAGATTTTAAGAGAATTATCTATCCCAAGACAAATTTTACCTGAGATAAAATGTAGCTCAGATATTTATGGGGTTACTAATAAAAATATTATAGGCTGTGAAATACCTATAACTGCAATTTTGGGGGATCAGCAAGCAGCTGCCGTAGGTCAAGCTTGTTTTGAACCTGGTATTTTAAAATGCACTTACGGAACGGGGTGTTTTGCAATAATGAATATAGGCGAAGATCCTGTTTATTCACATAATAGGTTATTAACAACTGTTGCATATAAATTAAAAGATAAAACCACTTATGCTCTTGAAGGGTCTGTATTTGTCGCAGGTGCGGCAGTCCAGTGGTTAAGAGATAATTTGAAAGTAATTAAAACAGCCGCAGAGACAGAAAGTTTGGCGAAAAAACTAACTGACAATGAGGGTGTATACATAGTACCTGCTTTTACAGGTCTTGGTGCGCCCTATTGGGACTCTAAAGCAAGAGGTATAATAGTAGGCTTAACAAGAAATACAAAAATTGAACATTTAGCAAGAGCTGTTTTAGAAGCTGCTTGTTACCAGACATATGATTTATATGACGCAATGAACAAAGATTGTGGGATTGAATTATTTGCACTAAGGGTTGATGGTGGCATGACCGATAATAAATGGATGTTACAGTATCTAGCTGATATCTCTAATTTAACTGTTGCTAAATCTAAAGTAACACAGATTACAGCTTTTGGAATAGCTGCATTTGCAGGTCTTGCAGTAGGTATTTACAATGATTTAAAGGATATAGAAAAATTACTTAAAATTGAATCTGAATATAAACCATCTATGGATGAATATAAAAGAAAACAATATATAAAAAACTGGCGCCTTGCAATTAAAGCGACAAGAGGATATAAATAATATTAAATAATATTAACTATTTTAATAGGAGGCAAAGATGTCATTAAAAGCAGCATTTATCTTTTTATCACCTCAGGCTGAGCCTACAAAAGACAAAAGCATAGTTAAAACACCTGATGTTGAGCTACACGTAATAGCTTGTAAAAACTATGAGGATGCCTGTAAAATTTCAAAACAATTGTTAGAAGAAAATTTTGTAGCCATAGAGCTATGTGGTGGCTTTGGCAACGTAGGTGCAGCTGAAGTTACTAAAGCAGTTGATAATAAAATTCCCGTTGGCGTAGTCAGATTTGATATCCATCCTGGATTAAACAATAAAAGTGGTGACAACATATTCATGTAAATTCTAACTATTAAATAAAAAAGTGGAACTTCCGAAGTCAGATGAAATTTTAACTTGCGAAGTTGGAAGAAATTGATGGTTTCATTATTAAATTGACAATTTCATCAATTAAGTATAACGTTATGTTGTGTTTAATGATATCCAGTATAGCACTGATATAAGCAAGGATGAATATAAAAGCTCAATAAATAATATTATTGGCGACCTCGTTTCGCTACAATATAAATTCAAAGATCATAGAGGTCCACTCATAATCATAATTTCTGGTTTTTATGGAGCAGGAATAGAAAAACTTCTGAATTTTATATCTCATCATATCGATATGCGTCTTGTCAAGGTACATACTTCATGGAAGAAGGTATATAACAAAGAAAAACCTCACCTTTATAATTACTGGCAGGCGCTCCCTGAAAGAGGAAAAACTGCTATTTTTCTACACGGATGGTATAAAAAGCCTATAAAGGATTATGTTAATGGCAAAATTAGCGCTTTAGAATTTGAAAATCACCTCATAGATATAGAAAAATTAGAAAAAATGTTAGCTGAGGATGGAGCGGTTTTTTTGAAATTTTGGTTATTTATTGATAAAAAGAGAATGAAAAATGTAATAAAGAAGGCAGAGAATATTTTTGGAAACTCCATTGAAAATGTTATTAAGGAAATTAAGTGGAATTATAAATATTATGAAAAATTCTCATTAGCATCTGAAAAGGCTATAATCACTACAGACACATCATTTGCTAGATGGAACATAATAAATGCTCGCTCTAAACGATATTTAAAAGTAAATGTATTAAAGAGTATACACGAATTATTCAGTGTATATAAGCAACAAGAAAATGTATGCATAAACACTACACTTCCAAAACATATAAATAATAGTATACCACCTATATTAAGCAATGTAGACCTGTCAAAAACCTTAAGTAAAAATAAATATGAGAAAAAATTAAAAGAATTAGGAAAAAATATATATGAAATAACCTGGAAAAGTTATTATAAAAAAGTAGGTATTATTTTAGTATTCGAAGGCTTTGATGCCGCTGGCAAAGGTGGATGCATTAGAAGGCTAACTGATGTTATAGACACCAGGTTGTACAATATTTACCAAACAACAGCACCTTCAGATTATGAAAAACGATTTCACTATCTCTGGAGATTTTGGAACCAAGTACCATCCAAAGGATTTATCACTATTTTTGATAGATCATGGTATGGACGAGTATTAGTTGAAAGAATTGAAAATCTTGCAAATTACACAGAATGGTCAAGGGCATACGAAGAAATAAATAGTTTTGAGGAACAATTATTTCATAGTGGTATAAAAATATTAAAATTTTGGCTTCACCTATCAAAGGATGAACAATTAAGAAGATTTAAAGAAAGGGAAGAATTGCCATGGAAACGTTATAAAATTACTGAAGAAGACTGGAGAAATAGAAGTAAATGGGAAGAGTATGAAAAATGTGCTAATGAGGTCTTTTTGAGGACTAACACATCTTTTGCACCATGGTTGATTATACCCTCTAACAATAAGCAATATGCAAGAATTGAAGTAATGAAAAACCTATATAATACACTAAGAAGTGCTATCTAAATATATTTAGATAAAAGGGTGACACTGAAAATACAATTTAACATAATAAAAATTACAGTCGAGCATAGCTTTTGAGAAAGATTGTTACTTATTAAGTAAATGCTTAAAATAATTAATAGTAGCTTTTAATCCAATTTCTAAGCTAACTGATGATTCCCAATCAAGCAATTTGTTGGCTAAGATTATGTTAAGTTTTCTCTTAAACATGTTTTATAATTTCAAAATAGGGATCTTTTAAAAGTTCTTTATATTCTCTTTGTTTTTCGTAAAAAAATTATCGACACAAAGGACTTCACAGTTCTCATCAAGTAGTCTTTCGCCACCTGTAACCAATACCCTCTTTTTTATATATCTAATCAGTTTAAGATAATCTATTAATTAAAATTTAAGTATAATAACTATTTAATATCTCTGATAAATGTTTAACAGTTTTATTAGAACCTTTCTTTTTAAGAGCTCCATCAATTTGCATTATACAGGCTGGACAATCAGTTATAACAATATCACAATTTGTATCAAAAATATTATTAAGCTTTTTATTTATTATAACATTAGAAACATCTCTATAGCTGACAGAAAAGGTACCACCAAAGCCACAACAGACATCACTATCACTCATAGGTATATATTTATCACCTGCAAGTTTTCTTATTAAGCCTTCTGAGGAAGTGTTTTGTCCTCTCCTTAAATGGCAAGGGATATGGTATGTAACCTTTTTATCTAAATTCAATGTCAGATCAAAACCATTCTCCTCTAAAAACATATTGAGGGACTTTGTGTTATTTTTTAAGTGCTGACTAAATTTATATAGAGACGGATCATCCTGAACAAAATATGAGACCTCTGATATAAAGGCTACAGCACATGTTGGGCAAAGTGTAATATAGGCGCTATAAAGCCTTGGATAACCTAAAGATTTAATCAATTTTCTTATGAGTTTAAAGGCATTACTTTTATCACCTTGGTGAATTAGAGGCATACCACAACATGCAGGATTTTTGGGTATATCAACACCAACTCCCAACCTGTCTAAGAACTTAACTAGATCAATACCAATGTCGGGATATATATATTCAATCATACACCCTGGATAGAAAAATACATCATTTTTGATATTTTCTTTATAAAAATCTTTATTATATATCTCAGTAAAGCTTTTCTTTTTAACCGATGGTAGCTTCCTAAAATCTTTCTTAATTAAAGGTAAATCTGACTTTATATAATTACCATCCTCTTCTAAAAAAGGTCTCTCCACAACTCTTACCAACCTAAAGGACTGATCCATTAAGAATGGTCTTGCAAAGCTAATATTATTAATAGCTTTCATAATCTTTCCCTTATGATATTTTTCAGATAATGAAAGCTTTAGATAGGTGATAATGCTTTCTAAATCAATATTAGAAGGACAATTCTCAGAACAAGCCTTGCAACCAATACACATATCAAATAAATCTAGTGCTTTTTTTTCTGTATGATATAATGCTGTCAGAATCAATCCAATTGGTCCAACATAAATATCTCCAAAAATATGCCCTCCAACAACCTCATAAACAGGACAAACATTAGCACAACTGCCACACCTAATACACTTAAATACATCCTTTAAAATAGGGTGCCGCAATAAGGACAATCTACCATTATCTAACAAAACATAGTGGACTTCTTTTTTTTGGCCTTTATTCTTTAGAGATTCATTACAACCTTTAACCATAGTGACATAAGAACTAAAATGCTGGCCTGTCGTAGATTTTGATAGTATCTTTAAAATTTTGCTGGCTGAACTAAAATTATCTACAATCTTATCATAGCCCGCTATCACTATATGAACTGGTGGTATTGTTGATGTAAGCCTCCCATTACCCTCATTTGTTACAATTACACTTGAGCCACTTGAAGCAATAAGTATATTGGCACCTGTTATCCCAACATCAGCATCAAAAAAACTGCTTCTTAGAATACGCCTTGCAATCTCAACCATCTGCTTTGTGTCATTTTCATCTATAGATTTTTTAGCGGCTTTAGACAAAACAGCTGCTACTTGTTTCCTATTTTTATGTAATGCTGGTATTACCATATGTGATGGCTTCTCGTTACACAGCTGGATAAGCCACTCACCTAAATCTGTCTCTGCTCTTTCAATACCTGCAAATTCAATATATCTATTTAGATCAGTTTCCTCGGCAGTCATTGATTTTGATTTAATAACTTTCTTTGCATTATGTTTCCTACATACATTAATTATATACCTAGCAGCATCAACCCCATTTTTAGCTTTATATATATAACAGCCTGCCTTTGAAGCATTATCAATAAACTCTCTTGACAATGTTTCAATATTATTTAATAGATCTAACCTTAGCTTACCTACACTTTCTCTCAAAGCATTAAAATCTAAGTCTCCAAAGGCTACCTCTTTCTTGCTTTTATAATCACTTGCAAAATTTGTTAAATGTTTTTGGAAGAAAGAATCCTCTATTCTACTTTTAATATCTTTTTTTATGTTCCTTTTCATTTTAATCCTTTTTTACTACTATTATTCTTTGCTCTTTTGGACCATGCACACCTATTATTAATTGATTTTCAATATCCGCTGTTCTTGAAGGACCAGTTATAATAGTTATGTAGTTTTTTTCTTTCTTTGTCTCCCTTTCAATATACTTTGAAATACTATCTAAGGTATCAACTATATTATTCTCAAGTAATATATATGTTATACTATCAGATAGCATTGAAGCCCTATTGATGTTTTCATCTGATGAAATTAAAACAATACTACCAGTCTCGGCAATGCCATAATCTGCTTGTAATAGTGACGCCCTAATACCTTTTTCATTAATATCCACTTTTTTAAATAACTCAAAATAGGGAACATAAACAAAATCAAACTCATCAATTAAGTTTCTCTTATATAAATTGAAATCTCTTTCATTAACAACTTCATTTTCGTTCCCAGCTACAATTGAGTATTTTAAAAACAAATCAATCATAAGAAGATAATATCTAAAAAACCAAAAAAATGCAATTTTATTAAATAGTTATTAAAATTTTATATCATTATAAAGATTATTTTTTATTGCATTCTATTAACTATAATATATAATAAATGAGATATTTTGCTATTGATGTTGCAATGCATTTTTATTTAGTTAAATCATTAAATTTGTTTAAATATGACCAATCAAATATAAAGGAGGCACTATGGGCAATAAAAAATATATCACAATTGATGGAAATACAGCTGCTGCATATACTGCACATGCCACAAATGAAGTAATATCAATCTACCCAATCACTCCATCCTCAGTTATGGGAGAATTAGCTGATGAAAAGAGCGCTAAAGGTGAAAAAAATATATGGGGAGAAGTGCCAAAAGTTGTTGAAATGCAATCTGAAGCAGGTGCAGCAGGAACTTGTCATGGTTCAATAACTACAGGGGCGCTAACAACAACTTTCACTGCATCACAGGGTTTACTGTTAATGATTCCCAACATGTATAAGATTGCAGGAGAATTAACCCCAACTGTTTTTCATGTAAGTGCACGAGCTGTAGCCACACATGCTCTATCAATTTTTGGCGATCATTCTGATGTTATGACCTGCAGACCAACTGGTTGGGCATTACTAGCTTCAGCCAACCCACAAGAAGTTATGGATTTTGCGCTAATTGCACAAATGGCATCTTTGGAAAGTTATATTCCTGTTTTGCATTTTTTTGATGGCTTTAGAACCTCTCATGAGATTAGAAAGGTTGAACAAATTGATTTTGATATAATGAGACAACTCATTGATGATAATCTTGTATCAAAATTAAGACAAAGGGGTTTAAATCCTGAAAGGCCAATGATAAAAGGAACATCACAAAACCCAGATGTTTTCTTCCAAAGTAGAGAGGCAGTAAATAAGTTTTACGATAGATTTCCTCAAATACTACAAAAAAATATGGATAAATTTTATGAAGCAGTGGGTAGGAGATATAACTTAGTTGATTATGTAGGTCATCCTGAGGCAGAAAAAGTTTTAGTTATTATGGGATCCGGTGCTGACGTTGCCCACGAGACAGTTGAGTATATGAACCAATTAGGTGAAAAGGTGGGTGTTTTAAAGTTTAGGCTATTTAGACCCTTTCCTTTAGATGCATTTGTAAAGAACTTACCAAAAAGTGTTAAAAAGTTTGCAGTATTGGATAGAACCAAAGAACCAGGCGCACTAGGCGAACCAATGTATCTTGATATAAGAACAGCAATAGGTGAAGCTATGCAAAAAGGCCTATTTGAATTTAAGGGGTATCCTATTGTTGTTGGTGGGAGATACGGCCTTGGTTCAAAGGACTTCACCCCAGCAATGATAAAGGGCGTTTTTGACAACTTAGATAAGAGCGAGCCAATCAATAATTTCTCTGTAGGAATACATGATGATGTTGCCTTTAGAAGTGTAGATTATGACCCTGAATGGTTAACGCCTCAAGATGACATCTACAATGCAATGTTTTATGGTCTTGGTGCAGATGGTACTGTTGGGGCAAACAAAAATTCTGCAAAGATAATTGGTGAAATGACTGAAAACTACGTCCAAGCTTATTTTGTCTATGACTCTAAAAAAGCAGGCTCCCTTACAACCTCACATTTGCGCTTTGGTAAAAGAGAGATTAGGAGTTCCTATTTGATCCAAAAAGCAGATTTTATAGCATGTCACAACTTTGCATTTCTAGAAAAATATGATCTCTTAAAACCATTGAAAGAAAATGGAACATTTTTGCTCAACTCTATATATAGTAAAGATGAAGTATGGGATAAATTACCATCTACTGTGCAAGAACTACTTATTGAGAGAAAACCAAAAATGTATATTATAAATGCTAGTGAAATAGCTGAAAGAATTGGTTTAGGTCCTCGTATAAATGTTATTCTACAAACAGCCTTCTTTAAAATTTCTAATATTATCCCCTTTGATCAAGCTTTAGAAGCAATAAAAGAAACTATCAAAAAAACTTATGGTAGATACGGCGAAAAAGTAGTAAATATGAACATAGAAGCAGTAAACGCTGCGGTTAATGAGCTAATAGAGGTTGAAATACCTAACAAGGTTACAAGTAATATATCTATGAAAAAATGTGCTATACCGCCTGATAGTGATAATTTTATAAAAGAAACAATTTGTAAATTAATTCCAAATGAAGGTGATGCACTACCTGTTTCAAAACTTCCCTTTGATGGCACCTATCCAACTGGCACTTCTAAATATGAAAAGAGAAATGTGGCGTTACAAATCCCTGTATGGGAGCCAGAATTATGTATACAATGTGGCATATGCTCCTTTGTTTGCCCTCATGCAACTATTAGAATGAAAATATATGATGAGAAATATTTAAAAGATGCGCCCCCTACTTTCAAATTTACTGATGCAAAGGGCAAAGAATATAAGGGAATGAAGTTTACTATACAAATAGCAGCTGAGGATTGCACAGGATGTGGAGCATGTGTGTTCAATTGCCCAGCTAAAAGTAAAAGCGAGCCAGATAAAAAAGCAATTAATATGATGCCTCAACCACCATTAAGGGAAACAGAGTCCAAAAACTTTGAATATTTCTTAAAGATACCCGAGCTACCTTATGATAAATATAACAAAAAAACAATTAAAGGATCTCAGCTAGCACCACATCTTTTTGAGTTTTCAGGGGCATGCCCTGGCTGTGGTGAAACTCCCTATGTTAGATTAATGCTCCAACTATTTGGTGATAGAGCAATAATTGGAAATGCTACAGGTTGTTCATCTATTTATATCGGAAACCTTCCAACAACACCATTTACAAAAAGGGCAGATGGAAGAGGCCCTACATGGTCTAACTCGCTATTTGAAGATACTGCAGAATTTGCCTATGGTATGCGTTTAGCAGTAAATTCTTTTAGGTCACAGGCTTTAAAATTATTAGAAAAATTAAGGGATAAAATTGATAGCTCTCTCGCTGATGAGATTGCAACTGCAAGAACAATAGAGCAAGTTGAGATTGAAGAACAAAGACAAAGGGTCGTCAAATTAAAAGAGCAGCTTAGAAATATTGATAGCTTAGAAGCTAAAAAACTATATGAACTAGCTGACTTTCTCATACCTATGTCTATATGGGGTGTAGGTGGTGATGGTTGGGCATATGATATAGGCTATGGTGGATTAGACCACATACTTGCCCAAAAAGAAAATGTAAATTTATTAGTACTTGATACAGAAGTCTATTCAAACACAGGAGGACAAGCATCTAAGGCAACCTCCCTTGGTGCTTTTGCAAAATTTGCTTTTGCAGGAAAGCCAACTGATAAGAAAGATTTGGGATTAATGGCAATGACTTATGGTCATACCTATGTGGCCCATGTATCTTTATCTAATCCAGCTCATTGCATAAGAACATTTATTGAAGCAGAAAACTACAATGGCCCATCAATTATTATAGCTGATAGCCATTGTATTGCCCATGGTATTGATATGAGCAAAGGTGTTGAGCAGCAAAAACTTGCCATCAACTGTGGGTTTAATATGCTTTATAGGTATAACCCACAACTACTGAATGAAGGTAAAAACCCACTAAAGATTGACTCAAAAGAGCCTAAAGAATCGGTTATTGAGTTTATGAAAACTGAAAACAGATTTAGAGCGGTAATGAAAATGTTTCCAGAAAGGGCAAAAATGCTGGCATCTGAAGCAGAAAAAAATATTAAAAGAAAATATAATCTATACAAATACCTAGAAAATATGGATAAGTGCTAAAAATTAAAATCTAATTCCAAAAAAGCCAGTTTAAAAACTGGCTTTTTTTATTCCTAAATTGCTAAATAAGAATTATATTTAATTGATGATCACTGCTGGGATTGATATTGGGAGTAACACAGTTAGATTGCTAATCGCAGATATTAAAAATAAAAATATTAATAAAATTATATTTGAAGATAGAAAAATTACAAGACTAGCTGAAAATCTAATTGATAATGGCTATCTACAAGATGATGCAATCAATCGCACAGTTGAAGTGCTGAAAAAATTTAAAAAAAACATAGATATATACAAACCTGAAAAAATAAAAACTATAGCAACTTCGGCTGTAAGAGAAGCAAAAAACAGTGAAATATTTCTTGAAAAGGTCTCAAAAATTGGTCTAAACGTTGAAGTTATTGATGGAGAAAGTGAGGGTTATTATACCTATTTAGGAGTTAATAGTATATTAAAAATAAATGATAAAAATACACTTATATTTGACATTGGTGGCGGATCCACTGAATTTATATATATTTTAAACAAACAAGTTGAATATATTAAAAGCTTATCTTTGGGCGTTGTTAAATTAGCAGATATCTTTAGAGTTGACGATAAACTTGATAACAATACTAAACTAGATTTAATAAAATATATTAATCCTATAATCAATAATCTAGATCAATCTTTAAAACCTGATATGCTTGTAGGTACAGCTGGAACAATAACAACTATTGCAGCAATAGATAGCAATTTAAAAAAATATGACAGAAATTTAATAAATAACTATAAATTAAAAAAAGATAATATCAAAAATATATTTAATCATTTAGCTAGTATAAACTCAGTAGAACGTGTTAAGAAATACCCTCTATTAAAAGGTAGAGAAGATCTTATTATTCCAGGGATTCTTATTATATTATCCATAATGGATTATTTTAATATTAATATTTTAACGGTTAGTGACTTTGGACTAAGAGAGGGCTTAACTATTGCAGCTGCAATGGTATAACTTAATAATCATTCCCCTATTATCAGGAATTGTAGGTTATATTACAAACTTTATTGCAATAAAAATGCTTTTTAGACCATTTAAAAGAAGGTGGTTTACCTTAGGCTGGCAAGGTGTGATCCCACGTAATAGATCAAAATTAGCAAGTGAAATTGGTTTAATGGTGGGAAACAAATTAATAAGTAATGAAGCTATAAAAGGAGCAATATGGGAGAGCAACTTTCAAGATTTATTAGAAGTGACTATAAAAAAAGAACTAAAAAATATCTTAGATAGAGACGTTGGTAACATAAAAGCATTACTCAATAATTTTGGTATAGATTCAAAAAATATTTCAAGAAAAATAGCTGAATATCTAATAGAAAGTGAAGGGCTAAAAAACACGTTAAATGAAAAAGTTAACAATATTTTAGAGAACCTCTTAGAAGAGGTATATGAAAAAAAAATAAGTGATTATCCTAAAATCTACGAGGGCGTCATAACCACCCTCCACAACCTTATACTAAATTATTTAATAACTAATGAATTTATAGATAAGCTATCAAATGATATAGGGGAAATTATATTATCGGGTAAATCATTAAAAAATATAATCAAAATAGATATTGATGAAATACTAAAAAACATATCAAATTCAATAACGGTTAAATTAACTGAATCTATTTATAACATCCTACAAAGAGATGAGGTTAAGGAGAAAATAACTAGAAAAATAATAGACTTTAAAAATAATTATTTTAAAGATGGTTTTTTTAATCAACTAAAACTTACTGCTATAAATATAATACTATCAGATGAAACAATTTATGAGATAATTGACAAAGAATTCCCACAAATAGTTAATTCATTAAAGAATAATAATGATCTAAAAAATAAAATAAGTGATAATCTCTATAACTATCTAAACAATATATTGTCAAAACCAATTTATGAATATATCGAAAGAATTGGCTTTGAAAAATTTTATGAATATAGAGCAAAAATTATTCATAGATTAAAAAAATATATACATTCTGATAATTTCAACGAAAAGATTGAGAATATTATAAAGAATAACATTGAAACACTTAGCCAAAAGAAAATAAAGGAGGTATTAAAAAATATAACAATTAACAATGAAAAGTTTTCTATTCAAGTTGATGTCTCCAATATATTAAAAACTGAAAATCAAAGTAAAATAGAAAATTTATTTAATGAAGTTCTAGACACTATAGTACTTGGGAATATATATAATAGTATATCTGAAAAAACATATAACGAATTAGCTGGAAATTTTAAAAAAGAACTTAATAGCATACTTGATAATAATATAATAAATGTATTTAATACAATAAATATCTCAAAGATTATTACTGATAAAATTAATAATCTATCTTTAAAAGATGTGGAAAATCTATTATTCTCTTTTATGAAGGAGGAGTTTAGATGGATAAACTTATTAGGTTTTATAATAGGTTTTATAATAGGCGTTATAGAAGTAATTATAATACAATTTTATTAATATTAATTTTTATACTGGCTATTTATGGATGTGGTGGTCTATATTTAGAGTATAACAGTGATGGGATATATGAAACTCCAATGATGCGTTACGAAATAAAAGAGACTGATAATAATGATTTAAACATTAAAATAACAAATATCTCGGGAGACACCACAATGAGATGTGACTTGATTTTCTATTTTAAAAACAATGATAATGAAACTGTAAAAACAAAAAGCTATATCTGCCCCATATTATATTCCTACTTTTGGAAAAGCACAGAAACCACTATAAAAACACCACCTGAAGCTACAAAGGTGTATATTAGATATAATGAATATGACTATCCCGGTGGACCTGTAAGTCGTTTTAATAAACATCATAGATATTCATATTTCAGCACAATCTATATGAGGCTTAGATATAAGTGATCTTTTCATTTTGTAGGTTATAGACTTCTTACGTCTCCTTAAATCGCAGGTTAAAAATTTTATTTAAAGGTTTCTTCAACTTGCGAAGCCAATAATGTGAGGAAACAACTTGTATATAGGGAAATTCAACTTTCGAAGTTGAAGGATTACAAAGATATAACCACCAACTTTAGAAGTGATGCCCAGGGGCGGAATCGAACCACCGACACGGGGATTTTCAGTCCCCTGCTCTACCGACTGAGCTACCTGGGCTTCATAAGGCGACGCCCGGAATTGAACCGGGGTACGCGGTTTTGCAGACCGCTGCCTAGCCACTCGGCCACGTCGCCATTAAAAAAAATAAGCGGGTGACGGGACTCGAACCCGCGACCTCAACCTTGGCAAGGTCACGCTCTACCAGCTGAGCTACACCCGCATTATGTGTTTAAATATATAATAAAATTAAAGTGTTTTGTCAATACTACTTTTTCATGTTAGATATTAAATATGTAGCTTCACATTGACAACTTTAAATAAATGTTATAATAATATTACTGTTAAAAATTTTATATAAAAAGGAGCTAATGTGGAAGACAAGATTAATGAGCTAAAGAAGCTGAATGAATTAGCAGAGTTAGGTGGAGGTATAGAGAGGATTAAAAAACAACATAGTGCAGGCAAATTAACAGCTAGAGAGAGAATTGAAAAGCTGTTAGATAAAGGAACCTTTGTTGAGTTAGATAAATTTGTTAGACATAGATGTCATTATTTTGATATGGAGAAAAATTCCTACTTAGGCGATGGTGTAGTTACAGGATATGGAAAAATTGCTGGCAGAAAGGTATATATCTTTTCGCAAGATTTTACAGTTTTTGGGGGATCGCTCTCAGAATATTTTGCAAAAAAAATATGTAAAATAATGGATCTAGCCCTCCAAAATGGGGATCCAATTATAGGATTAAATGATTCAGGTGGAGCTAGAATACAAGAAGGAGTATTATCCCTCGCCGGATATGCTGATATATTTTTAAGAAACTCTTTATCATCAGGTGTAATCCCTCAGATATCAGCTATTATGGGCCCTTGTGCAGGTGGAGCAGTATACTCCCCAGCACTTACTGATTTTATATTTATGGTAAAAGATACAAGCTATATGTTTATTACTGGTCCTGATGTTGTAAAAACAGTAACAAATGAAATTGTAACAAAAGACGAATTAGGTGGCGCTGTAACGCATAACACTAAAAGTGGTGTAGCACATTTTATAGCTGATAATGATGAGGAATGCTTATTAAAGATTAGGGAACTACTCAGTTTTTTACCATCTAACAACCTAGACGACCCTCCAATAAAACCTACCAAGGACGATCCAAATAGAACAGATAGTGAATTAAACAAGATTGTGCCAGAGAATCCTAATCAAGCTTATGATATTAAAAGCATTATAACAAAAATTGTAGATGATAACTACTTTCTTGAAGTACAAGAGTTATATGCTAAGAATCTAGTGGTTGGTTTTGCAAGGTTTAATGGTAAAACTGTTGGTATACTTGCAAATCAACCTCAAGTTTTAGCTGGTGCACTCGATGTTGACTCATCAATAAAAGGTGCAAGATTTGTTAGATTCTGTGATTGTTTTAATATTCCCCTATTAACACTCGTTGACGTCCCTGGTTTTATGCCAGGAACCAATCAAGAATATAACGGCATTATTAAACATGGTGCAAAACTACTCTATGCATATTGCGAATCTACTGTTCCAAAGATTACTATTATAACAAGGAAAGCATACGGTGGCGCATATGACGTATTAAGCTCAAAACATATCAGGGGTGATATAAATTATGCTTATCCAACAGCTGAGATTGCTGTTATGGGGCCAGATGGAGCAGTTAATATATTGTTTAGAAATGATATAAAATCAGCAAAAGATCCAGAAAAGAGAAAGAAAGAGCTAGTTGAAGAATATAGAAAAACCTTTGCAAACCCCTATAGAGCAGCAGAATTAGGATTTATTGATGAGATAATAATACCAGAGAATACAAGAACAAAAGTAATACAAGCCCTTGAGTTATTATCAAATAAGAGACAAACTAACCCACCTAAAAAGCATGATAATCTACCTTTATAAAACATATAAGGAGTAATATATGGCTAAAATAGATAAGGTATTAGTGGCAAATAGAGGAGAGATTGCCATTAGAATTTTTAGAACCTGTAGAAAAATGGGCATAAGAACAATTGCTATCTACACACATGCTGACAGAAAAGCTCCGCATGTAAGATATGCAGATGAAGCATATTTAATAAGCGATAATAAAGATGACCATACTTATCTAAAAAAGGATAAAATCATAGATATTGCCAAAAAAACAAATGCTGCTATACACCCTGGCTATGGCTTTTATGCAGAAAATGCAGATTTTGCACAAAGTGTGGAAGATGCTGGTTTAATATTTATTGGCCCTCATCCTAAACATATTAATGATATGGGCTCTAAAACTGCAGCAAGGCATATTATGAACTCTGCAGGTGTCCCAATAATACCAGGGACTAAAAATCCTATAAGGGATATAAATGAAGCTAAAAAAGTTGCTGTGGATATAGGGTTGCCCATTATGTTAAAGGCAGTTTATGGTGGTGGCGGCAAAGGCATGAGAATAATAAAAGATATTAAGGATTTTGAACCTTCCTTCAGGCTTGCCACATCAGAGGCTCAATCCTCTTTTGGGAATGGTGATCTGTATATTGAAAAATATATAGAAGAACCCCACCACGTAGAGGTCCAAGTTCTTGGTGATAAACATGGAAACTATGTTCACTTATTTGAAAGGGAGTGTTCAATACAGAGAAGGCATCAAAAACTTATTGAGGAGACCCCATCCCCTTTTATTGACGATAACACAAGAAAAGAGATGTTTGAGGTTGCCGTTAAAGCAATAAAAACAATTGGTTATATTAGTGCAGGTACATTAGAGTTTATTGTGGGAAAAGATAAAAAATTTTACTTTCTTGAGATGAATACTAGACTGCAAGTTGAACACCCTATAACAGAAATAGTTACAGGTGTTGATATTGTTAGAGAGATGATCCTAATCGCTGAAGATAAGCAAATATCATATAAACAAGATGAGATAAAAAGGGATGGCCATGCTATAGAGTGTAGAATATGCGCTGAAGACCCAACTAATAATTTTATGCCCTCACCAGGATTAATAAAGGTATACCATGCTCCTGAGGGGCCAAATGTTCGTGTTGAATCTGGTGTTTACGACGGTTATGAAATACCTCTTTTCTATGACCCATTAATGGCAAAGGTATGTGCACATGATAAAACTAGATATGGTGCAATTATCAATATGAGGAGAATATTATCTGAGTTCATATTGCTTGGGATAAAAAGCAATATACCCTTTCATCAAAGTGTGCTAAAAAATAATACATTTATAAAAGGTATATATGATACTGGATTTATCGACAATCAGTTCAATGTTGAGGAGATGCAGAGAAGGAAGGAGGAGGACCCTTCTGTGGCAATAATTGCTGCAAGCATAAAACAACTTCTTTCCGAAAAGAAAGCAGCAGCTGAAAGCTTGACAGAAAAAGAAGGAGTTTACGAAAACAATTGGAAAAGGATAGGCAGATTAATGAATATTCAACGATTATTTTGAGAGATAGCCTTAGTTAATTCAATCTATAATAAAGGAGGTTTACAAGAATGATTACAAAAAGGAAGTATTATGCTGAGGCAGAGGGTTCTGAATATAAAGTAGAAATAGTAGAAAGAAAGAACGGCTATTTTGAAGTAAAAATAAATAACGAACTACATATAGTTGATTTTGTGCAAATATCTGAGAGTATTTATTCAATAATAATTGATAACAAATCCTATGCAGTTGATATTACTGAACATAACGATAGATTTGAGGTACTAACAAATGGTGATTTCTATGAGATAGAGATCTTAGATGAGATTAAAAAAATGTTAAAGGACAAAAAAGCTATAAAAGCAGAGGGCAAGCAGATTCTTACTGCACCAATGTCAGGAAGTATAGGTAAAATTTTGGTAGATTCTGGTGATGAGGTAAAAGAAGGCCAAGCTATATTAATTTTAGTAGCCATGAAGATGGAGAATGAGATAAAGGCAGCAAAAGACGGTGTAGTTAAAGAGATATATATAAATGTTGGTGATTCTGTCACGTCTGATCAAAAATTAGCCCTAATTGAATAATCTTTTTAAAAAATATCTCTCTTAGGTGCTCCCAAATAAAATCCTTGAAAATAATCAAAACCTAGTTCATATGTTTTCTTTAAGATTTCTTCGCTATGAACAAATTCAGCAATTGTTTTAAGATTTAATTGTTTTGCAAAATATATTATTGAGCTTACAAGTATCTCCATATCTTTATCCCTATCTAAATTTTTGATAAGTGTTCCGTCAACCTTAAGATAATCTATATCAAGGCTAAGAATATGGGAGAAGTTAGAATAACCAGAACCAAAATCATCAATAGCAAATTTAACATTGTAGCTTTCCTTTAAAGATCTAATGTATTTACCAAACAGATCATAATCATTAATATTTTCACTCTCAACAATCTCAAAAGTAAAGCGCTTTGCCACTTCTTTATTATTATTTAAAACTTCTTTTATATAATTAAAAGTTTCATTATTATAAAAATCCTCAATATTTACATTTACAGAAAAATTAATACCGCTATCCTTAAAACATTTAAAGGACTCATCAAACATGCGTTTTGTAATCTGCGAATATAGGTTACTTCTCCTTGTAATGTCCAAAAATAGAGCAGGACTAATGATATCACCATTATTGTCAATTAATCTAACCAATGATTCATAACTTATTATATTATTATTTCTATCATAGATTGGTTGATAGAATGGGATAATCCTATATTCATCTAGAGCCTCTTTTACCTTTCTAGACCATATAATTGTATTTTGAAAATAATTTTTTGTAGATTCATAGTTATCATAAACCATTGAATAAATTTTATTTCTTTTTGCCTCTTCTATTCCAAAACCTAAAGCCTCCATGGCAATTGGGGTATTATACACAAAAACTGTATATACAACAAAATCTATAGCAAATTTATGTTCTGGCAGAATATACCTTTTATTATTTACATAATTAACAAATCTTTCGGCTACTTCTTGAAGATATTTCTTATCAATATTGCTCTCGTAAGTTGCCAAAAGTGCTAATGTATCTTCACTGTAATGATATATATTGAACTCACTCTTCCCAAAGAAAGCCACAACTTCATCTGCAAGCATCTTGAATATATCCTTACCTATCTCTAGTCCATAATAATTTTTTAGTAGATTATAGTTCTCTAGATATATAATACCCGCTGCAAAACATCTATTATTCATATTGATATAATTAAGATCCTCCCTAAATTTCTCAAAGCTTGGCAGATTAGTATCTAAATTATAATATAATCTTCTCCTTAATTCATTTTGGGCTGATATAAGAGATTTTGTCTTATCTTCAATCTGATTCCTATAATTTTGAAAAATACGCCAAATAAGCTTCGAAAAGAATAATGATATAACAAAAGCTACACTAGCAAAAAGGACAAAAAGCAAAATAGTGATTAATAACTGAACAAATAGATCCTTCTTAACATTAGTTATTACGCTTTTATACATTTTTTCAATATCATCCATAGAGACATTAATCGAAATTAACCAGTTAAACCTTGGATAATAATATAGGTATGCAAGTATATCTTTTCTCTTAACATTTTTATCTGGTAATTCAAAACTTATAAAGGAGCTACCTTTTTCTCTTATACTTTTTAAATATTTTTTTCTGTACTCAATACCCCTAATATCAGTAGCGTTATCTGAAATAAATTTGCCCTCTTCTTTTGGGTTTGATTGACGTATCAATATTTTTGCAAAATTCTTGCCACCCTCTAAATTATTGACCTCAAAAAGGGTAAGCATATATCTATCATCAGCCACTCTTTGTCTTAACATCTCTAAAATATCTTTTTTTAAAGTACCTTCAATTATATCCATATCTACAAAACTACCAATATACCAGTTAAAGATTGGAATCTTTTTTACAAATCCTACATATTTCTTATAGATAACAAAACCTTGTTCATTAGATTTTAAAAATTTAATATCCTTTTCTACAATACTCTTAAAAAAATGATCTTTATTTAATGATAATAAATTAACACCCTCAAACTCTGGGAATGCAGGCTGTAATATAGAGACTCCATCTAAGTCATTAATGTAGATATATGAATTACCAACAGCAAACCTAATCTCCCCTAAAGTATTAACAATTAATCCTTTTAATTCTTCATTATTTAATTGATTCTTATACCATTCATATAGATCTGTTGCGACATCCTCAGCCATAAATACATGTTCTTTTAAAACTCTATGAAGAAATCTTTGATTGTTCTGATAATAGGTGTCAATTACTGAAACAAGTTGTTCAACCCTATTTCTTATATCATCTTTTCTATCTTTAATAATATTGTCTCTATTGTATTTTAAAGACTTTTTATAATTACTATATTGACTATATATAAAAAAACTACCTAATGAAATCACCAGAAAGGTAATAATTATAACACTACTTATTACATTAACTTTAAGAAGATTACTCTCAGTTAGAAATTGTTTTAACTTTTTCTTCTCAAAAAAGCTCATTTTATCTACTAATCAACCCTTCGTTTGTTAAGAGGTTTAAAAAATTCTGCAAAATATCCTCTTCTTTTACTTTCATTAAAACTCTCCCTTTTTTAAATATTACAGCTTCGCCATTTTCAGCAGCAATACCATAGTCAGCTTGTCTTGCCTCTCCTGGCCCATTAACAATACAACCCATTACAGCAATTTTTACTGGAATCTTACAATTTGAAAGTAATTGTTCAATCTTCTTTGCCAAATTCTCAATATCTATAGTACACCTTCCGCAGGTTGGACAGCTTATAATCTCAACTCCTTCTTCTCTAAGTGATAAACTTCTAAGTATAGCTTTGCCAACGTAAACCTCTTTAACTGGATTCCCTGTAAGGGATACCCTTATTGTATCCCCAATACCATCTAACAAAAGACTTCCTATACCTATTGATGACTTTACAATTGCATAATCACCTATCCCTGCCTCAGTTATACCTAAATGCAGCGGATAATCACATTTTGAAGCAATCATTCTGTATGCTTGTATTGTATTAATTACATCACTTGATTTGACAGAGACTTTTATATTATTAAACCCTCTTTTTTCAAAGATATCTATATAATCTAATGCAGATCCAACTAAACCCTCAACAGCACCATATTTCTTTAAATATTTACTCTTAAGTGAGCCTGCATTAACACCAATACGTATAGCCCTATCATTCTGTTTGGCCGCATCAATTATATTATCAAGTTTTTTAAAGGGAAAATTACCAGGATTGATCCTAATACCATCGGCACCTGCCTCAATAGCCTTTATAGCCATATTATAATCAAAATGGATATCAGCAATAATAGGTATAGATATATAATTTTTAATCTTTTTTAAAGTAAAAACTGCTTCATTAGTTGGGATTGTTAACCTAATAATTTCTGCACCTGCACTAATTAATTCATCAATCTGTTTTATAGTTTTGTCGTAATCCTCAGTTTTTGTATTAGTCATAGTCTGAACAGAAATTGGACTATTACCACCAATATAGACTGAGCCTAGTTTAATCCTTTTTGTTTTTCTTCTTTTTATATTATTCATCTAAGTTTTAGATATAAAACAACTAATATATTGACTATTAAAATAAAAGAAATTATAAAATTATAATAGTTTTTCTTTACTATAAAATATATGAGTAATTTTAATAACACAATAAAAGGTGTAATAACAAGAATTATAATAGCTATATATTTAATATTAAATATATTAATATTTATTAAAAACTCTAAAAAATATGATATAACAATCAACAAGAGTGACAAATATATACCACTTTTATAGACTTTTGATATAAATCTAAAATCATTCATAAAAAAAGGCCTTTAGAAACATCTGTATTGCCATAACAAACAGTATAATTGTAAACAATATTTTAACTTTTACATCCCTAACCTTACTAAAATATCTATTTGAGATTTGTGAGCCAATAAAGACACCTATAACAATCACTGAGATTAAATTTAAGTCTATATCACCATAAAGAATATAAACCAATGCACCAGCTGAGGCAGTTAAGGATATCATAAAATTACTTGTAGCAGTTGCTGCCTTGATTGGCATCTTAGAGATTAAATTCATTGCAGGAACCTTTAAAAAACCGCCCCCTATACCAAGCATACTTGACAGTATGCCAGCAATTGATGAAAACAAAATTGAAATTGGTATATTTTTAGCATTATAGAATACTCTCTCTCTTATTATTTCATCATAATAATAATCTGAAAAATATGTTTTCTTCTCTAAGTTTAAAATTTTATAATCTTTTATGTCATTTTCGTTATTATTTTTAAAAATATCTCTTATATAAATGATGGCTAATATTAATACAGCTATACTAAATAAGAATATAAGATATTTTTCATTCAATCCTAAACTTAAAAAACCACCAACAATTGCAAAAAAAACAGTTGCACACTCAAGTGTCAAACCAAGAGGTATATTTACATTACCCTTTTCTATATTGTTTGCTGCTGCCACAGAACTATTAGCTACTATTGCCAATAAACTTGCAGGTACTGCAGCATGAAATGGGTAGCCTAATAATAACACTAATACAGGCATTATTATGATGCCACCACCAATACCTAATATAAATCCAAGAATGCCACCAATAATACCTGTTGATAGAAGTATTATATTTTCATACACCTATCAAAAATAAATTATAACCATAAAATAGTCAACAAAAAGAACTTCTATATAATTACATCAGAAGTTATACTGAAATTTAAAGTTTAATGCATAAACAGTATCATCCTCAAACTTTCTTCCTTCAGCATCTCTATTTGCTTCAGGGATAAGTGCACCAGCTAGCATAGATAGTGTTGTTCCCTCTAACAATTGATATTCACTAACAAGGGCAATCTGCACAAAACCATCATACATATATCTTTGATTAAAAGTGCTGGGCTGATCTCTTAGTATATTCTCTCTATCACTTGAGATAACATCCTCATCAATCATATTCCAGATATAGGCAACATCAAAGATATGTTTAAGGCTTTCGGTAGTATTAAAGGTAACCTGCCCGCCTATCATAGAAAAGCCTGTTGGATCATAGGCATAACTTGCAAGGGCTAAACTGTCAAAAAAGAATGTTGCGTAAGTTCCATAAACCATATAATCAGGTGAAATTGTGGGCATAATACCAAGATCCCTATCATCATAGTCACCTCCATCAAAACCAGAGGAATATAGACCGTATACATCAAACTTATATCTATCATATATATAGGTTAGTGAGCCATCTATTAGAAAACCTTCCATCTCAAGATCACTACCTGTCCTAGCATCTACTTCAGCACTGCCATATACACCGTGTAGTTTCCAATCAATACCATTTCCGTAAGGTATTCTACCGTCAAAGGCAGCTCCTATCCAGAATGCATCCATATCATTAAATGTTGTATGAAAAGAATCATCACTAAAACTTTTTCCCATTATTGTATAATTTCTATTAACTGAGTATTCATCTATTAGATCACCTTGATACATATCAACTAAATTACCTACTGTATCATAACTATATAGATGACCATTGTGTGAAACATGGGAATATAAGAAATAGGGGGTTACATTAAAATAATCAGTCTTCATTGGCACCATAACACCATAAAGATCACCATTATCATCATTATCATAGCCTACCTTATCATAACCTCCATCATAGAGCCTTGAATATAGAAAATTAACACCAAAATTATCAAAATCTTTACCAATTAATATACCCGCAGTCTCTTGTGAGAAAATAACGCTATTTGGCGTATCCAATTGGAATACACCTAATTTTGCATATAACCATTTATCAATTTCAATATAGGCATTTAACACTTCAACATCGGCACTATTATCACCACCACCAACTCGTGCATAACTATTTTCATCACCCCACATAGCATCACCCATCTCAAAAAATACAACACCTTTAATGCCATCTCCATTGTCAGCAGTAAGTTGCAAGCCTGTTCTCTGTTCAATATATTGATCAAAATCATCATCATCTTCAATATTTCCAAAATTATATAGGGTCATACCATCATCACCGCCACCGCCACCCCAAGAGTTAAACATCCTAATGCGGTAATATCCATTTGCTTCAAACTCAAGTGCATAGCTTGCTGTAACTATAAATAGAGATAATAATACAAGAGTAATTGTTTTTTTAAACATAATCCTCTCCTTATTTAATTATTAGTATTATATGGTTATTCTAATATTTGGTTCAATTACTTATTTAGAAAATACATTATATAATATTTTTATAATATTTTAAATAATTAAAAAAAAGGAGGCTTTTTAAAGCCTCCTTTTTTAAATTTATAGCTCTTTTTAGAAATTATACTGCAATTTGAAGTTTATAGCATAAGCTGTGTCTTCTTCAAATTCGTTACCATTAACATCATCATTTGCATCAGGAACCAATGCGCCTGCTAACATTGTAAAGGTAGTTCCCTCTGCAATTTGATATTCATTAATAAGAGCAATCTGAACAAAACTATCAAACATATATCTATAATTAAATGAATCTGTATTATCCCTTGAGATCCCTGCAGCTGCTGCAACATCCTCATCGATCATATTCCAGATGTAGGCAACATCAAATGTGTGTTTTAGTCTCTCTAAAGAATTGGCTGATACCTGACCACCTATCATTGAAAAACCGGATGGATCTTGGGTAAAGCAGCCCATAGAATAGCTGTCAAAAAATAGTGGTGCATATGTTTTATAAGACATATAGCCAGGTGCTAATGTTGGCATTATATCTAATTCATGACCGTTATAGTCTCCTTCATCAAAGCCTGAAGAATATAGGCCATATACATCAAACTTATATCTATCATATATATAAGTTAGTGAGCCATCAATTAGAAAACCATTCATCTCTAAATCTTCACCTTCTATAGCATTTAAATCAGCTGAGCCGTATACTCCATGTAGATTCCAATCGATATCATAACCAGGGATCTTCCCATCAAAGGCTGCACCAATCCACCACATATCTGCATCTTTATAGCCATCATGGAGTGTATCCTCTAAAAAACTTCTACCCATTAAGCTGTATTCGTTGTTTACATTTAGATTTGGGTTAATGCCACCATGATATAATCTCATAATATTACCATTATGATCAAAACTATTATATTCACCTTTTACATCAGCATGGGAATATAAGAAATAGGGGGTTACATTAAAATAATCAGTCTTCATTGGCACCATAACACCATATAAGTCTACATTGTCATCAGTATCATAACCTACCTCATCATAGCCAGCATCATAGAGTCTTGAATACATTAAATTAACAGCAAATCTATCAAAGTCTTTACCAATTAAAATACCAGCTGTCTCATCTGAAAAGACAGCACTATTTGGAGTATCAAAAGTAAATACACCTGCCTTTGCATAGATCCATTTGTCAACCTCAATGTAGGCATTTAACACCTCAACATCGGCATCATTATCGCCAGCACCAACTCTAGCATAATCATTCTCATCACCCCACATAGCATCACCCATTTGGAACATTACAACACCTTTAATGCCATCTCCATTGTCAGCTGTAAGTTTCAATGTAAATTCTTGGTCAAAAAAGGTATCATCATCATCACCATCTTGAATATTTCCAAAATTCCACGCATTGGCTCCTTTGTCAATATTAACGTCACTACCACCACCACCCCAGGTGTTAAACATCCTAATACGGTAAGAGCCATTTGCTTTTAGCTCTAATGCATAGGAGCTATAGGCAAACATAAGCATTAACAGTACTACAAATAGCTTTCTCATAGTTCTCCTCCTTTCTTTTATTTATTTACTCTTATTACCTTAATTTCCCTTTTCATTTACTGTTTACCACAGTAGCATTGTGGTGTCAACTAAATTTTCTATTAATATTTTAAAATTATTAAATTACTATTACCCTCATTTCCAAAGATATTCAAATCAACTGTTTTAGGGTTAGATTCAAGTACATAAAAATAATATTCGCCAAACTCATTTACCTTCATATACATATCATAGACGTTTTTAGAAAGGCCGCTGCCAACATAGCTAACAAGCATTGAATCTTTACCAATTTGCAATATCTTTGACGAGGTAACAATCAGTTTGTTTTCAATAAACGAAGTCAATGGTACATTAATGTAAGCATAGATAAAATTATTAAATTTAAATAATCTACTCTTTGGTGAAAACTCAAAAACTACCTTCTCCTCTTCATTCTCTCTTAACTTAAAAGCATCCTCATAACCTTCTCTATGGATTTCAGTAAAAAGGTCTTTCCTTCTCTCCCCCTCTAACATACCATATCTTGTTTTAAAGGTGTTTAAATATAACCCAAGTGAAGAGGGTACCTTATCCACAACGCTTCTACCAACCCCTTTTAATATCTTTCCCTCATCATCTATATATATTGATTCAGAACCTTCTGTAAAAAAACCATATAATCTAAACCCTTCGGGTGTATCAAAGGTTATTCCCTCTTTATAACTACCCTCCTCATAAACAACTGTAAATATTTTACCCCTCGTCAATCGCTCAAAGTGTTGCCTTTGGCCAATTATATAAGGAATACCATCTATTATAAAGGATCTGACAAAATAGGGTAAACTCTCTATTTTAGAATAAGATTCACCGTTATATTCATATATTTTTGTGCTAACATCACCCACATAAGGAAAATCTACTACAAATATTTCATCTATACCATTGCCATTTAGATCAGCAACCTCAACATTTATAATACTATTAAACCCATCTAACACGTTTTCTCTGACAGATTCTTTCTCTTCAATCTTATATATAATGACCTTATCTTTAGAGGAACCCACTACTTCATCAGTTTTATCCCCATCCACATCAGCTACAGATATACTTTTTAGTAGTGTATCTAAGGTAATTTTTTTTCTCTCTTTAAAATCACCTTCTTGAGCCATTTTTTCTTCTTCTTTTATTACCTTTGACGCTATTACTGAATTGTCTTTTGTTTTTAAACTCAGTGAATACTCACCCCTGTAAACCTTAGAAACATCCAGAATAAGATCGGCCTTAGATGGATCATTTACAATATTATAATTATTCGATGTAATATCATTTTCTACTAAACGTTTAAAATACTCATCTACCTCATTTTTATAATTAACAAAGATATTAAAATCTTGTGATACATTTACAATATCCTTTACCTTAGCTTCTGGACAATGTGTATAGGTTATAGAAAATCTCTCATATACCTCATCTAATTTAGCTTCGCAGATTTTATCTTTTGTTATCCCTAGAATCTCCCCAGTGATTGGGTGTTTTATCTCTTCAACCTGTTTATATATTTTTATCTTTAAGCCCTCAAACCCCCCTTGATCTTTACCAATATCTGTATATATTTTACCATCTTTTACCCTAATAACATAAAAATCCTTATTTAGTGATAATGAGTCAAACATAGACTCATAGGCATATAAATTTAGCGTACTATAAATTAGCACAATTATTAAAAATAATAATTTAAATAAATAATTTATATATATCATTTTATAAAATATACTGTGTCAAATCCTTATCACTTACTATTTCTGATAAATGAGTATCCACATATTCTCTATTAATTACCAACTTTTTAATATCCGTATCAGGTGCATCGAAGGAGATATCCTCCAATAATTTTTCCATAATAGTATAGAGCCTTCTTGCGCCAATATTTTCATTTGTAGCATTAACCTCTTCTGCAATCTCTGCAATTCTCTCAATACCACTATCTTCATAATAAATCTCTACACCATCAGAATTTAATAATGCCTTATACTGTTTTGTAAGAGCATTTTTAGGTTCTTTCAATATCCTTATAAATTCCATTTTATTTAAAGATTGTAATTCAACCCTAATAGGAAATCTGCCCTGCAACTCAGGGATAAGATCAGAGGGCTTTGCTGTATGAAAAGCGCCTGCTGCGATAAATAATATATGATCAGTTCTCACGAGCCCATATTTTGTGACAATCGTTGAGCCTTCAACCATTGGGAGTAGATCCCTTTGCACACCTTCTCTTGATACATCTGCAGATCTAAAATTTGCAGCATCAGCAGAACATACCTTGTCAATTTCATCTATAAAAACAATTCCACTGCTTTCCACTCTTTTTATAGCCTCATTTTTAACCTCATCCATATCTATCAATTTATTAACCTCTTGTGCTTCTATAATCTTCCTAGCCTCTTTTATACTCATCTTCTTTCTTTTTTTTCTTTTAGGAAACATATTTTTAAACATATCCTGCAGGTTCATCCCTACATCTTCTATCCCCATATTTGTCAAAATACCTATATTAGGGCCACCATCTTCAACCTCTACCTCAACAAATCTATCTTCAATCTGTTTGTTTTTAAGCATTTTTTTAAATTTGTTTCTAGTCTCACTCTCTGATTCACTCTCCACATAACCACGTGGCTTTGGTAGTAGTAAGTCTAAAATTCTCTCCTCAGCATTCTCTTTTGCTTTCTCTAAAACATCTTTTCTCTTTTCTTCCTTTACTAGATTAAATGCAATATCAGCTAACTCACGGATAATTGAATCTACATCCCTACCAACATAACCTACCTCAGTAAATTTAGTTGCCTCTACCTTTGTAAAAGGTGAGCCTGTTAGTTTTGCAAGTCTTCTAGCAATTTCTGTTTTACCTACACCAGTTGGACCAACCATTATAATATTTTTAGGCACAACCTCATCTTGTAACTCTTTAGGCAACTTAAGCCGACGATAGCGATTTCGCAGTGCTATAGCAACTGCTTTTTTAGCCTCACCTTGACCAATAATATATTTATCTAACTCTGATACAATCTCTTTAGGTGTTAATGACTCCATAATCCCCTCATATTATTTATAAATTATCTATTACTATATTATTATTTGTATATATACAGATAGACGAGGCTATATATAATGATTTCTCGACTATCTCTCTAGCGTTCAATTCTGTATTCTCTACTAATGCTCTAGCTGCTGCAAGTGCATATTGCCCACCTGAACCAATAGCTGCAATATTATTCTCTGGTTCAACCACATCGCCAATACCTGTTAATATAAACATAGATGATTTATCTGCAACAATCATCATTGCCTGGAGTTGTCTCAAATACTTATCTGTTCTCCAATTTTTAGCTAATTCAACAGATGATCTAAGCAAATTACCTGAAAACTCTTGGAGCTTCCCCTCAAATCTCTCTAAAAGTGTAAAGGCATCAGCTGTAGAGCCTGCAAAACCACACAATACGCTATCTTTGTATAGCTTTCTTATCTTTCTAGCATTACTTTTTAATACACTATTATTGAAACTTACCTGACCATCTCCACCAATTACAACATCACTTCCTTTTTTAACAGCAAGTATCGTAGTTCCTTCAAACATAATCAGATTAACCTCTTAAACTAAAATTAAGTAGCTTAATATATTATAAATAATATAATTTTTTTCAAGCTTTATTTAATTATATAGTTTTAGTGTTTTTATGCAATAAATAAACTTAAGCTATTTCTTTTAATTATTAAATTTTATTTAATAAAGACATCTGGGTCTAAACCTAACCTTATAGCTCCCCAATGTTTGCCATCTATAAATATTGGCATTGAAATCTCACTCAAAATCTCGCCTGTATCACGTTCATAGGTTAGAAAATCCCACCTTTTCATATTTCTAGCTGAACGAATCCCTGTTTTATCATTAAATATCCTTTTATCTCTAGAATAATTTCTATCAGTCTCTTTATCCCCAGTATATCTACAATATTTACTATTATGTGTTGGTGCATAACCATTCCTATCAACACATAGTAAAAACACGGCCCCTTCTATCTCTTTCAACCATCTATCATGTATTTGTTGCAAGTCCTTTTCAACGACCTGATCATAAAGGGTTCTATATTTTGGTGGATCAAAATCCCCCTCAATCTTCTTGTAATTCTCATCAAAAATATTTACTCCTTTTCTATAGGCATCCTCTAATATCTTTGCGCACTCCCTTCTATAGATCTCAAGTTTATCAAGTATTTCAGCAGTTTTACCCCTTCTTATCCTAAATTCTGATATAAGAGACACCAAATTATCTGTCCTATCAACTAGTTTATATAAAAAGTCTCTAATATTTGTAATAACGTCTAAGTTTTTATCACTTATACTATCAATATCTTCAATATTTTTAACCATCTCATCGCTACTTGATGATAACTCCTCAATGGAAGCAACTATTCTATTTATCTGATCTTCTGTATTTTCAAAATTTTTGATTATAAAATCAAAACTATTATGAGAATTATTAATGGCACTTGTACACTCCCCAATATCACTACTTAATACACCAGACTCTTTAGCAATATTATCAATAGTACCACTCATATTAACAATAGTCTCATTAATATTTGCTACCTCAGTTTTAACATTTTCTGCAAGTTTTCTTACCTCCTCAGCCACAACGGCAAAACCTCGACCAGCTTCACCAGCTCGAGCAGCCTCAATTGCTGCATTTAGTGCTAAAAGATTTGTCTGATCTGATATGTCGTTTATTATCTTTATTACATCTTTGATACCTTCTGCCCTATCCCTTAAGTTTAAAACTGTATCAACAAAATTTCCAATCTTTGTAGTGACTTCATTTATCTTTGCACTTGCCTCTGATAATTCTCCATAAGAATCTCTAGATTTTAAGACATTGTCATTAACAACATTTGATATACCCGATATATCATTTGCAATTAAGTTAGTAGTTTTAGAGATTTCCTTTAATGAATCAACCATTGTATTTATGGTAGCTTTTTCTTTTTCAAAATCACTACTAGCTTGGCTTATATTCTTACTGCTTTTTGTTGATGAAACACTTATATATGTTGTATTTGATCTAATACTATCAATTATATCACTAAGCATGCCTACAAATTTATTATAATAAACTGATAGATCCCTAAACTCATCATATGTAAAGGCCGGCAGTTTTACACTAAGATCTGCCCTTCCTTCAGATATATCTTTAAAAATATGAATAATTTTCTTTAATGGTCTATTAACAAGATATCTTAAAAATATAATAATTATAATGCCTGCAATTACACCAATAAATAAGAGTATTAAAAATATATAAAAATTTTGGTTTAAAATATTTTCAATGTAATTAATTAAATTTTTATCAACATTGTGGGAACTCAACTCATATACTAGTCTTTTATTTAAAAAATACAGCAAAGCAACGTAGACAAATTGTAAAAAAATTAGGAAGCCTATATTACCAGTTAGTTTTCTAGCTAAACTATTGAATACATTTTTTTCTAACCATACATATATCTTCCAGAACTGTCTTCTCATAAACATCCTTCAATATTAATTACTTAACATATAATTAAGGATATGTAAATAATTTAGGGCGTGTAAACTTAATATTTTAATGTTAATCATATTAAAATTTAAAGCTATTGTTATTAAATAATACAATTGTTATATTCTTCTCGATAGTGGCCTCTATTTTTTCATAGAGGCCACTATTTTTGCCAGAAATCTTACTTATAATGCAATCTATCTTATACTGATTTATTATAGCGAAATTTAGCTCTTTTGTAAAAGGTCCTTGCATAGCTATTATATTAGACTGTAAAACACCTAGTTCTTGAGCTTTCTTTATAGAACTGATTGAGGGTAGTATCCTAACATATGAATTTTCTAGAAACTCCCTAAACAAATAGAGGTATTTCACACCAATTGTAAAAAGTATCCTCTTAAAAGAATTTTTTTTAAGAAAGTCTTTAGCTGCTACTACTGAGTCAAAAATAAATATATTTTTACTATCCCTTGCAAGCTCCAATAAAGAGGGATAATCTATATCTCTTTTAGCATATATATAATCAATACCCACATCTACTGCCACTGTTTTTGCTATTTTTGTAATGGTAAGTGCATTTGGATGGGTTGTATCAATAATCTTTGTTATATTGTTCTTATTAACAAAATCTTTTAACAAATCTTTACTAAAATTTATCTTTAATACTTTAGAGCCATATAGTCTTGAGTAAAGACTATATCCATAATCTGTGCTTACAGTTATAATGAAGTCTTTGTCTAATTTTTCATTTGCAATAAAATTATGTGTTTCACTTGTTCCACCTAAAATCAATATCAAATGTTATAACCCCTTGGTGTTACAAGTTTATCATCTTTAACATAAGTTTTTGAATTGCCAATTATCAATACTGTACGCATATCTATATAGGAATAATCAATATCTGATAGTTTAAATAATTTTATATTTTCATTTCTATTAAAAGCATTCTTAACAGCTCCACAGTACACATCTCCCCTGTTTTCTAACAATCTCTCTACTAGAAAACTAAGCTGCCAATCCCTTTTCTTGCTCTTAGGGTTATACACTGATAATACAACATCAATTCTTGAGTAGGCTTCTATCCTTTTTTTTATAATATCCCATGGAATAAGTAAATCTGACATTGACAATATTACAATGTCTTCTGAAACAGCTGCACCAAGTTTTGCTGAGGCAGCAAGAAAGGCAGTAATACCAGGTATAACCTCTATATCCTTAACATTATCAATTAATTCATATCCCAAGGAAGCCAAACCATAAAGGGAGGGATCCCCACCACAAACTAAAGCTACATCCTTGCCAAGTTTATATTCTTTAATTGCAAAATTAACCCTTTTAACCTCTTCACCCATATCAAATCTATAAATCTCACTTCTTTTTTTATCTATAATACTATAAATTCTTG